>JAJBTC010000091.1 GCA_020861095.1 Bacteroides sp. | reverse complement strand
CGGAACCCTTTTTATAGAATACAATTTCTACCATCAAAAATATCATAATTATTAATTCATTTAAAAGATTAAGATTATGATTACTTTTGATGTTTGTTTCGTTGTTAGACCGTCAAAAATGGATAAAAACGGTTATGCACCGATTGAAGTTTCTTTATCAATAAATGGTGATAGGGTTTAATTCATATCTCTCGCAAATGTAAGCCTGCACAATTTGATTCTAAAAAAGAATAGTTAAACGGAATACAGATCCAAACAACTACTTGAACTCTTACGTAACAAGTTATTTGAATACCAAACCGAACTATTAAAAAATATGTTCCCGTATCTGCGCAATCCGTAAAAGAATAGATGTAACCTGCAGAATTATTAAAAAAGGACTTTGAGGAAAATCCATTTCTTTGTATATTGGTTAAACCTGAAAAGTAGTGAGATCGGACCAGTGTATTAGATCAGCTTCGTAGGCTGAAACAGGAATTTTGCCAAACGATAAGCTAATCCTGTTTGGCTCATAAGCACAGAACGATGCCCATGAAAAATCGGACTGGGATTTACTTATTGTCCTGTCTCCTGGACAGATCCCAAAAAGATTTAAAGATATGTATTATTATATATCTCCTTTCATAGAATAAGGATGGTAGGAACTGAATAAGCATTTCAGTACAAAAATCTATATGCTTACTGAATAAGAAAGAAGCAAGCTTTCTCTATTTTACAAAAATGTAGAATCTGAAGGAATCGAAATCGTATGACACCCTCCCTGGCAAGAGGGATGGTTACCCAGCCTGTACCGTAACACAGTTCAAATATATGAGCCGTTTTGTCTGTAAATAGCCATTTTTTATAAAATAGTAAATCAGATAGGAAGGTGTTTCGTCTATCATAGCTGTTTGCATCGTCCACTAATTCTCCTACTTTGTAGTTTTCTTCCATATGCTTTGAATTTATCACCACTCTTTATGTATATACATATTTAAACTTCTACTCACTCGTTATTCCAATTCATTAACAATTCTTCTGTATGTTCTTCTGCCCAGTCTATGAGTTGTCGGATAAGGGGAATTACATCTTTTGCCAGGCTGGTAAGTGAATATTCTACCCGGGGTGGTACTTCGGGGTAGGCTTCGCGGTGTATGAGGCTGAGGCTTTCCAGTGTTTTCAGGGTGATAGCGAGCATCCGTTGGGAGATGGCCGGGAGGCTTTTTTGTAGTTCGGAGAAACGCATGACTCCGTTTTGATGTAACAGCATCAAAATAGCAATCGACCATCTGTCCCCGAATTTGTCTATCAGGATACAGGCGGGTGTATAGTTGTTTTGTTTCATATCGGGTGTAAAGTAACGGTTTTCCTGCCATAACAGGAACAGAAGAAATAAAAAATATTAAAGCCGGATTTTTATTTCTTTGATAGTGAATAATACTAACCTCTATGTTACAGGATAACAACGCTGTTACGTCTTTTTTCTGCTGGTTGCATTTCATAGCTTTGACATCGTAAATAAGCAAATAAGTAATTAAAAAGAAAGGTGAGAAACGATGTTTACTGCATATGAACAGCATTTTACCGGCCCTATCTGGCGGCCGCCTTACGAAGCACAGTCGATACTATTACAGGCTACGGCAGGATGTACACATAATAAATGTAAGTTTTGTAGTTTGTATCCGGAAGAGTTGAAATTCAGGGCTTCACCTATAGAGGAAATTGAACACGATTTGAATGTTATCAAACATTATAAGGTACAAAGCCGGAGGGTATTCCTAACGGGGGCTAATCCGTTTGTCCTGCGTTCGGATCATTTGATGGATATTGCACAACGTATCCGGGTGGCATTTCCCCATATAGAAACCATTGGGTGTTTTGCCCGTATTACAGATATTAAAAGTAAAACGGTAGAGGACTTGAAACAGTTAAAGCATTGCAGGTTTGACCGGCTGACTATTGGTATGGAAACCGGACACGATGAAACATTACGTTACATGCGGAAAGGGTATGACGCAAAGACGGCACTGGAACAATGCCTGAAACTGGAAGAAGCAGGAATAGAGTATCATTTTATTATCCTGAACGGTCTGGCAGGAAAAGGGAAAGGAGTAGAAAATGCGATGGCTACGGCTGAATTATTCAATCAGATTCATCCTTCTATTATCGAAGTCACTTCCCTGACTATCTTTCCGGAATCGGATTTATATGAAGATGTAATGTGTGGCGAGTATATGGAGACTCCTGAAAAGGAACGGTTAGTAGAACTGAAGACTCTGATTGAGAATTTAAAGAATCCGACAATTATACTTGCCAATACCATTTCCAACGCTATTCCTATCACGGGTAATCTGCCAAAGGACAAAAGTCACATGGTATCTACTTTACAATCTGCTATCGACGAGGTAGACGAGGAGGTGATGGATTCGTTCCGGAAATCTATCGGGCATTTGTAAGAGACAGATGAGTTTTAGTACAAATGCAAAAGCGATTTCAGTACTACCTGGTAGGTTATCCGGAAATGGTAAATAATTATTTTCCGGAAGAATACATTCGTTAAACCCTGGAATGGATATAGGGAACGAAAAATACATTTTAAAAGAAAACACTGTTCCTCTGTGGAATTCTGCGTCTTTTGCGTTTTCAAGCGTTCTCTATGCCCTAATCCGCATTATACAAGTATAAGGAGTTTTATAGCTATGTATTTCCTATCGGAAAAAGATATGATCCATAGGATATAAACAGAAGGACTTTTCCGGCAGCGTATGCTCTGCCGGAAGTTACTGCACCAAAACAACTTTCATTTCACAGATTTACTGTATATTTACATTCTACTAAGAATAAAAACATTATGGCAAGACCAACAAATAAGCAGGATTTGTTAACAACAGCAAACAGACAGTTTGATAAATTGTGTAAACTGATAGATACCATGCCCGGGGAGAAACGCCAGGGAACGTTTTCATTTGCTGACAGAGATAGAAACCTACGGGATGTATTGATACATCTGTATGAATGGCACCAGTTGTTTTTAAATTGGGTTCGTTCCAACAAAGCGGGAGTCTTAATTAACTTTTTACCCGAACCTTACAACTGGAAAACATATCCCCAAATGAATATGGAGTTTTGGAAGCACCACCAAACCACGCATATAGAAAAAGCAATCGCCCAGTTAAAAGAAAGCCATGCTGAAGTATTAAAAGTAGTTGAACCATTTACCGATGAAGAATTATTTATTAAAAAATATTTCCCATGGACAGGTAGCACTCATTTAGGAAGTTACGCCATTTCTACCACCTCTAGTCATTACGATTGGGCAATAAAAAAACTCAAAAAGCATATAAAAGAATAATTACCATATACAATTTGAACCGGATAGAAGGTCGTAAAATGTAGGATTTTTTGATAAGCGATTCTGTTTTCTAATAGCAATTACGAAATACTCTTTGTTCCAGATAGGTGAGAGTTTTGTCATAAAATTTAATAAGTCTTACGCTGAGTGCCCATGCAATACCTATATCTACATAATATTGTCCCTGGGGAACTTCGGACAGGTTTTTGAGGGTTGTGTCCATATGAGTTTTATCCATGCAATGATCCATCAGGAAGATGATAAATGTACGTTTGGTGAACTCTCCTTCCTGAGTGTTAACAGGCAGAAAATACGTGAATCCTTCATACGGATGCTTTTTGAAAAGCTTTGGAAATAAAATCAGACAGTCTATATGTGCCTAACTGGCGAACCGGATATAGGAAATATGTTTTTGATTTTATGTTATTTATTATTTGTGTACTTTTTGTTTATTGAAGTATAAAAGTACAACTGAATTTAAATTATATGAATAAGGCAGGAAATTTAGTTGGTATTTAAATGGTCTTGTATCAGAAGAATGGGTTGAACATGGATCTCTTTTGTTCTATTCAGAGAGTTTGTCTATCTGAGCCTGAAAGCTGATCCAAAAGACAATAATGAAACAGGTGTCGTGGTGGAGACAGACGTTTTTATGCCATTACATAGGCTGATTAATTTCATTTGTTACAACAAATAATTTTTTCTGTAAGAATATAACAGAGTTAAATAGCTTGGTAGGTAAAAGCATTTAAAGGGATTTCAATACCTCCTCTCTATTATCTGACTTTATGATTCGGCGGATGATTTGTGAAAGTCGTATGGAGCTGATATCCAGGAGGCTTACACGGATAAATAAGGCTTTGACGCCCTGTTGGGCATATATCCGGTCCAGACGGTAAAACCAGGTAGGGAATAAAAGTTCCGGCTTATAATTCCGGTCCACCAATAGCCGGATGAAATACTGGCCTCTGTAATAGAACTCATCTACCTGCCGGATGGCGTCCCACTCAATCTCTTCCCGTATGTTTGAGGTTTCCGTAATGCCCCGGCTGGTAAGGATAATTTTAGGTTTGCGGTCGAAAAGTGTACCTATTCCTAACATCAGCATACATACCGATAGTATAAGTAAGGTCCAGCTTATCAATTCTTTATCGGTATGTTGCAACAACACATATCCGACGCATGCGATTAAAAAGCTGCTTACCGTAATGACAAGAGCTTTCTTCTCCGATTTATAGATAACTATCCTCTCCATTTTTTATACGGATCTGTATGGTTCCACATGGTATTTCCTGTATGGGTTCGTTTCTGTCATAGGCGGAGGAATTTAAGAGTCTGGGGTAATCAATTTTATATTCTTATGCTCCCTGATGATTTCCTGGATAATCTCAAAATAGGTTCTACCCGTACCTTTTTCCAGTTCTGCTAATTTTTGCTTTATGAAACGGGCATTGAATGCGGATGGATACTTTAATTTGCTCCGGTAATAGTTCCGGGTAAGTTCCCCTCCCAAATCGGTTCTGTTCTTTTCAAAATCTTTCCAGATCAGGTGGACTTCTTGGTTTCCTTCTATTTCACCATATCCACCATACAGCATATCACTGAGTGCATCCAGGCTTTCTCCCAGCTTCCAATCCTCTTCAGGCATGAATACCCGGTTTATTTCTTCGTAGAAAGAGGGGATATCATGTATGTTGCTTCCGTCTATGGTGAATGTTTTTGCCATAGATAAAAAACAACGGGTTCGATTGAAGGTTCAGATTTTGCGGATACTGGATCGGGAGGAGAAAATAATAAATAGCGGACTGACGCCTTTCTGCGTAGCTTGTGGCCAGGCTGTTTTTGTTGGGTTGAGGTTTTATTTCACGTGAAACCGGAACTGTCATGCCAACTTACGGTGTAGATGTAAGCCACGCCGAACTGTGATGGATGGTTCCGTAGCTATAAACTACGCCAGACAAGGCTATGCCGGACCCGGGTTATGCGGAATAATATTATGTTATTCCGGCAAGATCTCGTACCAGGTTCCGGGAAACCAGTCTTCTAATAGTTTTTCTACTTCCCATTCGATGGCAGGGGTGATGTTGTGAGATACTTTTTTGTAGATGGTCCAGACACTGAATGCTTCGTCGGCCCATCCCCATAGTCCGAAACGACCGAAAGGGATCAGGTCGATGGGCAAGACCAGGTAGGCGAGTGCCAGTAAGATCATTCGTTTTTCCTGGGTAGGGGTAATAGGGCTTTTCCATACGAAATAAAGCAGCAATACGGGACGCGTGGCAACCCGGCCGGCTTTTTTGGCGTACTGACTGATCTTATAAAGTAGTTCTTCGCTTTTGATAGTAAATGGTTTCATTTCTTTGATGTTTTTAAGTGATATTTGTTAGACGCGGGTTTTGTATGTTTGGTTGCAAGATAAGAGATTTTTTTAGTGTGTATAGCAGGTAACTCCTTACCTTTGTCCGTTCAATTTATATACATCCATGTCATCTGGTCCTAAAAAGCTAAGCTATAACCAGGGTATTGTGTATGCCCTGGCATGCTATATTATCTGGGGACTTTTTTCTGTTTTTTCCTGTTGATCTCATAAAAAGAAGGAACAGGTAGATACCCTTTCTTTATCGCTTTAACAGGGTAATAGGCTCTTGCAACTTAAGGATGTTGGTAATCTGCCCGGAAAGTGCTGCTACGTCTGCATTTAGTCTGGCTTTGATGTTGCGTGAAGAAGCGTATCCGCAAAGAGAGGTTTATATCGTTCGGGAAACTTCGCTCTGGCTGATAAAGTTACATCGTGTATAAAATTTGTTTTTGCCGACGTATATCCATCTCTGTCGTATGTGAACTCAGATCTTAATTTCAACTTTAATTCGCCATATACTTTTGCTGTCTGCGGAGAGGCAATCAGATAGTCCCTGAAATACAGTTCGTCCCAATCTCCCCGATAACGTATATGAACGTGATAAGCCTGCCCTTTAAATCCTTCGGGGGTATACCCTTTCAAAAACATCAGATGAGGGGCTGGTTTATCAGGCTGGGGAGAGTAGATATAACCTTCTGTTTCCAATCCATGGATGAGTCTGGGTACATCTGTATGGGGATAGATTTCCAGTAAAATATCAATGGTAGGCTTAGCTATAAGCCCTGGAACAGCCGTACTGCCGATATGATTGATCCTGGTTATATGATCCTCACCTATTGTCCTGACAAGCAACTCTTTTTCTTCTGCATATTTATCCGGCCAGCAGGATTGGTATTCGCTGAGGATTATCGGAAATAATTTCCAAAGCTCTCTGTGGCTCATCCTGTTTAAAGACTTCTTACGCATCAAAATTTATCCAGAAAATTCTGTAACTTCCCGATATACTTGCCCACATGTACACCGTCTGCCAGAGCGTGATGTACCTGAACAGAGAAGGGCAGTAGCACCTTATCTCCGTTCCGGACATATTTTCCCCACGATATTCTGGGAACTGCGTCATCCCTGTTTAATGAAATGGTATGGGACATATGGGTAAAGGATATCCAGGGGATACAGGTTATATAAATCAGGTCATCTCTGCCAATTAACTTTTGAGAGTCAAAATAAAGTTCCTGATTTTTACTTTCCTTTTTAGCCTTCTCTGTAAATTCTGATATGTTACCGGATAAATCTACAGTTACCACTTTGAATAGATCGTCGGCTGCTTCGTCACTCATTTCCGTAAAGGAGGGATGGATCCGGTCGTGCAAAACCACTTTTCCATCCCGTATCCGGTATTTGAAGTTCTCACATTCGTTGGCAACAGAGGTGGTAGCGTAGATCATGGAATAATAGAACGATAACCCTTCTTTTTTTATAAAAGCAAGAAACGTAGTGATATCCAGATCCATACAAATGTTGTATTGCGGATAATCCATTTTATAGAAGAACGCAAAATGTTCTCTTCTTTTCCAGTTTTCAATGTCGATGTATTTCATATCGCAAACAATCGGATCTCTGATCGTTGTTAAAGTATCCTTATGCAAATATAACTATAGTTTCCGGAAGAGGTGGTAAGCCTCTTGAAATATATATTCGTCCTGGTCGGCAAAGTATCTGCCATCTCCTCCCCATAATACTTTCTGAGGTGGTTCAACGAGGGTTTCTCCCGGAGTTTCCGCTCTGGTCAGGATTTCAGCCACTTCTTCGTGAGATAACCGGAAGGTTCTTTTGCAGTTCGGAGAAACGCGTGATACCGTTTCATCCGATCAGTTCAAAATCATGTTTTTCAAATTCATTTCCGTTGATCACAACGGCAACCTGATGAAGTCCTGGATGAAATTTCCTTGTTGTTACCATCCGGAAAGAGTGTTTCCGGGTAATGTGTGTGGTAGAATTTCCAGCGTATTCTTTTTCGCTTATTTTGTGAACTTTCTTTGTTAACGTTCCATTTGCTTTTTGGTAATAAATTCCGTATTCAAGTCGTATTTTCGTTTTCTTGTGGTTACCATTCCGTAGATTGAAACTGAACTCCAACGAATTTCCCACTTTAACTACAGGTGTTGAGATCTGAAAATCCTCCATGCTGATATTCTCTCCTATACAATCAAAGCCAAACAACTCCATCACCTCCGGGTTTCCTTGTTTCAAGAGAGTGCGACAGCCGTGTTTAATGATCCAGTCTACCTCTTCCGACTCGCCCTTCCATCGTTTTACCAGATCAATCACTATCTGGGGATTGTCTTTCGAAATATCATTCAGATTATTGGCAACGCTCAACCGCACAAATCTTGCCGGATCGTTTTTAAGATTTTCCAAAATGGGAAGGATGGGTGCCGGATCCTTTTTCAGATCCGGCAAAGCCATGGCCCAGGGAAGGCGTGGACGGCACCCTTCTGACGCAAGCCGTCTTACACCCCAATGTTCGTGTTTCGACCAAACCAACATCTGCTTCATCATTTCCTCCGGATATCTGATGATAAAAGGATGAACAACAAATTCACAGCTGGTAAACTGAGTGATTTTCTCTATCGCTTTCACAGAGGTATCGTAATCATCCAGCCCATATTGCTCTACATAATTATCCAGAATTGCTCCGTATTCCAATGTTAAGCCAAACTTCTTATCGTCTATTTTTGAAAAATCGGGATGTGTACTTTTTACATGGTCCAACAGTTCAAGTATTTTAGCGATTGCCTCTTTGTAATCCGCCGGCAAAAACTTTTTCAGCACTGTGGTAATATGCCTGCAACGTTGTTTAAGTTCTCTGTTCTCCCATTCCTTATCCATGATCCGGGATACAAACTCACGAGCATCCAGGTCATGGATAACAAGTTTCAGATCTTTCGTAAATCTCTCGAAAAATGGCTCGTTATACATATTTTTAAAAGGTTCTGCCATATTTTATATGTCTTTGTCCGAGGGTTATTTTTGCTCTGTTTCTACTTTGTGGCCCACTTGAACTGCCATCCCCCTTGCAACTGATTTTTGTGCGGGTGGAATAAATGATTCATCCGATGCAATACACATGAAGAATGGTCGCACAATATTTCATAGCCAAAGGTAGTTAATATAATCTATTTGTTATATTAAATTATAATATTTGTCTGACATTTGTAATTCCTATATATTTGTAATTTAACTTACCTACCTCAACAACTCTACATCGGTATCATCTTAGTGAAAGAGAAGGAGTAAATGCCGCGGATACGAAAGTCATTACCGGACCAGGATGAATATGTAGAGAAATAAAGAGAGATATGGAAATAAGATCTTTAGAAAATACGAGCTCCGATGAGCTGTTTCAGGCATTCGAACAGGCATTCGCCGATTATGAAATGCAGTTAAACAAAGCCCAGCATCTGGCCATGTTGAAAAGGCGGGGCTTTCGTCCTGAACTTTCTTTTGCCGCTTTCGATGGAGAGAAGATCGTATCGTTCACTTGCAACGGGATCGGTGATTTTTACGGAGTGCCTACGGCATACGATACCGGGACCGGTACTCTTAAAGAGTATCGGGGGCAAGGTCTGGCCACACAGGTATTCGAACATTCCATTCCTTATTTAAAAGCGGCGGGTATCAGCATATATCTGCTGGAAGTTTTGCAGCACAATACAGGCGCGGTATCCGTTTACAGAAAGATCGGTTTTGAGGTGAGCCGTGAGTTTTATTATTTCAGGCCGGAACCCCATCCGATAAGAAATGACGTTAAGAGCATCGCATTTCCCTATACGATAAAGTCTATTGATATAAATGAGTACGATCTGATACCTTCGTTCTGGGATTTCAGACCTTCCTGGCAAAATAGTATGGATGCGATCAACAGATCGCCGGAAGGAGTTGTTTGTCTGGGAGTTTTTATGGTTGACAGACTGATTGGATACGGAGTTTTCGAACCTGCTACCGGAGATGTGACCCAGTTAGCGGTAGACAAACCATACCGTCGTCAGGGCATTGGTTCCTTCTTGTTTGGGAAAATGTTGGAAGCGAACAGGGCGGAGGCCATCAAAATAGTGAACACGGACATCGGATGCGATTCGGTCACAGCATTCCTCCGGTCAAAAAAAGATCGAACCTACCGGAAAACAATTTGAAATGATCAGGAAATTATGACCGCTATGCTTCCGCCCCTGTGTGTATAAGAAATGACGAAAGAGATAGAATACCTCAATAAGGACATAGAAAGCAGATTAAAAGATCAGGGAGCAGAACTGACTCGCTTTGTAGATATATCCCATTTAGGCGAAAAGCAAAACCGGCAACTACCGAATGCCATTGTTTTTGCACTTCCCCTGTCCGCGGCATACATCAGAGAAGTATATGATACTCCCCACTATGTACAGGCGCGGATAGATGATCATTTCAATTTCGATGACGATGAATATTTACAAACCGAACATAAAGCGGGAGAAATAGCAGATGAATTGGCCCGGTTCATCA
This sequence comes from Bacteroides sp., assembly GCA_020861095.1. Lineage (GTDB taxonomy): Bacteria > Bacteroidota > Bacteroidia > Bacteroidales > Bacteroidaceae > Bacteroides. The sequence continues at coordinate 6,091 of JAJBTC010000091.1, read as the reverse complement.
ACGAAAAGGGATATAAAGCCTTCTCACAGTCCGACGAGGCTTTATGGGTAGATGGAAGGTTCAATGCCGGAACAAAAGAATCTGTATTGCCCCATAAAACAGTCGCTTTATTAAGTGGGTCGGGATGGATCGGGAAAAACAATCTGTTTATTACCCCTGAATATGGAGCGGCACAATGCCTCGGTACGGTTCTGACCGATGCACCGCTGAAAACCGTATTACATACTCCCCTTTTGCCGAAGTGTGGCAACTGTGCGGTCTGTGCAGATGTGTGCGAAAAATATGTTTTGAAAAGGAAGACCTGGAATACAGCGACTCCAAGAGATGAAATAGTGGATGTATATGGATGTAGTACCTGTCTGAAATGCCTGGTACACTGTCTGTATACACAGGTATATATGAAAAGAAAGATCAGATAAAATGAGAACAGTATCCCTGACAGACAAGAGGTCTGCCTTGTTCGAAAAAACGAATAGCACTATCTGGACCGATCCTTACATTCAGCAACAGATGCTGAAAGAACATCTTCCATTCACAACAAGATCTCTTCCGGAACAACAAGCGGGGTCTGATCTTCATACAGTGTGATATGTACCGTATCACCAGCTTGTTTTTTAATTTCTTCCTTATTTCAGCCTTGATAGTCAGGCCTGCCTGCCCATTACCAATGGGCATGAGGTGTATATGGGAAAACTCATCATCATCTATTTTATCTTTTATCCTGAGCATCCCGAAAGAGGTTTTCGGCATGGGATATCTGGTATTTCAGTAAACGTCCATCCCACTTTTCCTGCCGTTTTAAACAGGAGATAATTTTTATCTGTCAACGGTTCTTCTGTTTTCATTTCAGGCTTTTCTTCAGCCGGACAATTGTTTGTATGTCCTGTAGCTGGTTTCTGTTATATACATCGATGATCAGGGGAATAAGTTTTCCGGTAGGTTTTGCCAACGCAAATTCCTGCCGGATCGCTTCCGGAATATCCAATGCCGCAATTCCCTCCCGGTGCTTCTCGGTAAAATAAAAGCTGACTTTGAAAAAGCCCTCCCAAACCGATAACCAGAAGATCGTCTTTTTCTTATGGGTCACTTTACCCAGCCAGGTCTTACCGTCGTTGTAGAATCTCCATTCGATACTCAGACCATACGCTTCGCTGGTAATTGTTTCAAGAAAGGATCCCAGTACGCTGTAAAGATTGTCTCCAAGCACACTGTTCAGCACCTTATCTGACGGAAAGACATCCGGATCTTTTAATAACATTTTTGCTTCCATACCCGTTGCATCAATGGTGAAAAAACCTTCTATGGACGTTATAGGGTATCTATAGAAGGAATAGTTTATCTCTATTTCATAGCAATACACAAGTCTACTATGCTGGTAGCGTCGGCATCCTCCGGATTGCAACAAGTTACATATAACTCATAATGATCCCGCATGTCATATCCATAGCCGTTTTCATTAAAAGCCGCATACGCCTTTTTCCACGCTTCGTAATATTCATTCATGGTCAGCTCCACCCGCATCACAAAGTATTTTCCTCCGCTTATGGTGTAGGTCTTCATGCCTTCGCCCGGCTCCATTCCCGAGAGATCTTCCAGACATGCTTCCGAACGTAGTTGCCCGGTCGGTGTGTGCATAGGATCGTCGTGGTAAACCCCTGCCATCCGGGGAGAAGCCTTCCACAGGTTGTTGGCATCTGCCCAGGCAACCAATTTTTCAAATGCTCCCGCGATACCGGAATATTCACCTACATGCGAAACTGCAATCGTCCGGATCGGTTCGAGATCCTTCATTTCTGTACTGATAATTTTCATAACTCTGATTTTTGAATGATTTCTTTGATAATTTCTTTTACTTCTCCAGGGCTGACCACGGTGGTCGTATCGGCATGAGACAATACCCACCTGGCCAGAAGCTCCAATGAATAAGCCATGTACGTTTGCTCTATTTTTCCGTTTGCCAGTTCCTTTTCTCCGGTCAACCCCATATAATAGCATCTGTCGGCATTGTAGCGGGCCACTTCTTTACTGGTATGCAAGATTACTTCTCTCAGGCAATGAGGATCATCTGCCCCAAGAAGCGATTGCAACGGCGGATGCACTCTGGTATGCTTGTCGATCGTTGTTTTGATATGATGGATGCGATCCAGGCGGAACATCCGGTATTCTTTCCGCAGGTGGCACCAGGCAGAAAGATACCAGTGGGGGTGTGAATAGCTGATGCCTACTGCTTCCAGAGCTCTGTGACTCTTGCGTTCATCGGCATTGATGTAGTCAATCTCTATAATGAAGTGGTCATTGATACTACTCAATAGGGTTTGCATCACATTGGGCAGGCTATCTTGTGTATTTTTGCTTTTATACACCGCGATACTATCGTCCATCTTGTAGAGATAATCCTTATCAGCAGTTCGGAGCGCAGCACGGATCTTATCCATTCCCTGACAGAAATAGTTGCTGTTCTGCGCGTCGGTAAGTTGCTCCATCATCTTTTCTGCCGTAAGAAAAGCCATGGCTTCTTCTCTGGTGAACATAAGGGAAGGCAATCTGTAACCTTCTACTAAAGAGTAGCCAATGCCGGAATTCCCGCAGATGGTTACCCCTGCTTCCGAAAGGGTACGCATATCCCGGTAAATGGTACGTTGACTTACTCCAAAACGGTTTGCCATTTCGGAAGCCTTTACAACCGGTCGCGATTGCAGCTGTACCAATAAGGCCGATATGCGGTCGAGCCGGATCATTCTCCAGTCTCAGACTTCTTCATACATCAATGCCCAGAGCACACCGTAACGATCTACTACTTCCGCGTAGCGTTTTGCCCAGAAAACCCCGGCAAGTTCGCAGGGTATGTGCTGTGCCCCTTCGCAGAGTCTGGCATACACTTCTTCTGTCTGGGCTATCGAATCACAATGAAGGGTCAGCATATGACCACCTTTACCAAACGTGCGTTCATCACCGGGCAGTGTGTCGGCAACACTCATCGAACCACCGGGAAAAAGGATGCAGCCATGCATGATCTTCTGTTTGAGATCTTCCGGAACTTCCGGCATCCCCGACTGAGGTGGCATACCATCGTAACGGCAGAGATTTTCGACTTTTCCGCCCAGGATACCGGCATAGAAGTTGGCAGCTTCTTCGGCCTGACCATTGAAAATGAGATAAGATGTAAGTTTCATAATGGAATGTTTTGAATGGAATGATGATACAAAGATAAGATACTTGTCTGACAACAGTATGTCAGCAACTTTTTAAAATGATCAAAGATTTTAAGATTTATCTGAAAAAGAAAAGAAAATACCCGATCCGGATCAACTGATGAAGTTACTTCTGGGGAGTAAGAATAGTTGTAATCGGGTTGTCAGACCATGGGATCCGGATCGTTTTCCGGTGTATGGCACTCCATGGATCGTATCTGGAGTCAGAAAAGGATATTTTCCTCTGTCTTATACATATTCGCTACGTTTGCCAACTGGCTGAGTTTCTGTTCGCATCTATTTACTCAGTGCCACAAAGTAGACAGATGCGTCCTGTTTCTTTATTTGGATATAGTGTGGAGGTCTCCGGGCTGCCAAAACAGGATGTTTCTGCAAACTTAGGCGTCTGTCGCATCCATATCTCATTAAATAGTCTATCATAGGGAGAATAACAAACGAAAAAACTATTTTTGTTGTGGAAAAGAAAAACGACAATTCTCACATGTGAAATCTGTTTCATATGAAAAATGCAATCAAAAGAGTGCTGGATGCTTTCTATATACCGGTAATTTTCGTTGTTGTTATCTGGGTTATAAAGATCATTGAATCCGTGTTTCACGTCAGATGGGTACACGGAGGAATTCTGCCCCGTCATACGGAAGGGTTGACGGGCATTCTCACCTCTCCCTTGTTGCACGGCAGTTTCAGTCACCTGTCTTCCAATACAGCACCTTTGCTGGTGCTGGGAGGGTGTCTGTTCTATTTCTATAAGCGCATCAGTTGGGTCGTTTTATTGCTGCTCTGGTTGTTGTCCGGTCTGTTCACCTGGTGCATCGGGCGGGAAGCCTGGCACATAGGTGCCAGTGGCATGATCTATGCACTGGCTTTCTTTCTGTTTTTCAGTGGCATCTTCCGAAAATACATTCCTTTATTGATTGTCTCTGTACTCATCGTTTTTCTGTATGGAGGGCTTGTGTGGGGACTGCTTCCGACCTCTTCTTATGTCTCCTGGGAAGGACACCTTTCCGGCGCAGTGGCCGGCTATGCCGTGGCCCGGCTTTTCCGTAATGAGACTCTGCAACGTGCCTGATCTCTTGCTGCCGACGGCTGAGATCGTTCCCGGATCTTGTCACAACATGGTTTCCGATTCCTCTGTCGCTATCTGTATGTCTTTTGAAGAAGAGTGTAGGGTAGTGCCGGTTATTACCCTGACCTCAGTGGGCAGAATATAACTGGTACCTTGCACGGGAAAAAGATGAAGAAAGCTATGATCTTCAACGGACAATCTGAAAGCAGATCCTGTTTTTGGTTCACAGGGGAGGAGTGAAAAGGCTTCCGGATCCTTGTCTGGTACCTGTTGCTATGAATAATATGATCTTATTGCTGTGAATTTTGATTATATCCCGGTTTGTACCTTTCTCTTTGGAATACGTTACGAAATGAATTTGTACTTTTACAAAAATAATATAACCATGATGAATTTTAGAAACACAACATTTGGGGCATTGCTACTTACCATGGCTCTTGCTTCTCCGGCAGCGGCACAAGACCTGTTCCCGGACGGAACTCCCATCTCCGATTGGTTCAGAGAGACAGATCCGGTATCGTTGGAGACACTCGGGGAAACATTTGTGATCACAGCGTACGGTGTGGAAAACGACAGTACACAGTTGCAGACAGAAAAGATACAGGCAGTGATAGAGCAAGCCCACCGGAATGGCGGAGGGGTTGTAGTGATCCCGCAGGGAACTTTTCTCAGCGGTTCGCTCTTTTTCAGGCCGGGTACGCACCTGCACCTGCAGGAGGGCGCTGTGCTGAAAGGAAGTGACGACATCAGTAACTTCCCCATCGTGCAAACCCGTATCGAGGGGCAGACATTAGACTATTTTGCCGCGTTGGTAAATGCCGACGGAGTAGATGGTTTTACGATCTCAGGCAAAGGTACCATTGACGGGAATGGACTGCGTTACTGGAAATCGTTCTGGTTGCGCAGAAAGGTGAATCCCAAATGTACCAATATGGATGAACTGCGTCCGCGGCTGGTATACATATCCAACAGCAAAAATGTGCAGCTTTCGGGAGTACGGTTGATCAACTCTCCTTTCTGGACTACCCATCTGTATAAGTGCGAGTATGTAAAACTGCTGGGATTGCATATCTATTCTCCTTACGCACCTGTCAAAGCACCCAGTACGGATGCGGTGGATGTGGATGTATGCGGTAATGTATTGATCAAGGATTGCTATATGTCGGTCAATGACGATGCTGTGGCACTGAAAGGTGGCAAAGGACCTCTGGCAGATAAGGATGAGAACAACGGAGGCAATTACAACATCCTCATAGAAGATTGTGTATATGGATTCTGTCACAGTGTGCTGACTTGCGGTAGTGAGTCTGTTCACAACCGGAACATTGTTCTCCGGCGTATCCGTGTGGAGAACGCACAACGTCTGCTCTGGCTCAAGATGAGACCCGATACTCCTCAGAATTATGAATACATCGCAGTGGAAGATGTATCCGGCCATGCGAAAAGTTTTCTGTTCATCAAACCCTGGACACAATTCTTTGACCTGAAGGGGCAGACACAAATGCCGCTCTCTTACTCCAGTCATGTGACCCTGCGTCGTATCCATTTTGAATGTGATGTGCTTTTTGATGTGAACCACTCAGACCAGTATCTCCTGCGTGATTTTACGTTTGAGGATCTGAATATCCAGGCAAAGAAGAAACCGGAAATCCACACAGCGTATATAGAGAATTTTTCTTTGAAGAACGTAACGGTAAATGGAGAGAAAGTGTATGGATATACAACCGGGGATACTTTATAGATGTAAACCGGGTAATAAAGAACAGACGTGCCCCTGCAGGGGCACGTCTGTTCTTTATTTATAGAATATAGG
>JAJBTC010000084.1 GCA_020861095.1 Bacteroides sp. | reverse complement strand
TGACTATTTCTAACAACAAAATAACAATGTAATAACTAAACTACTGAACACAAACCATAAACTAAATAACTATATCATAACATCTATACATACAAGAAAAACAATACACCTTATAATATAAACAATAGGAAAAGAAAACACAAGAAATAGAGAATGTGATTTAAACCCTCTACTTCCCTATGTATCGCAGGCAAACAAAAATTTTAATGAATAAACGTCCGGTGAAGAGCACGGATGGATCCGTTCATCAGCGATACACTATGCATACCAGGCATCCTGTTGTTTTTACAGAAAATAAATGGATGACCTATTCAGATATCGTTCCGCTCTCCTGTTGTTTTTTTCCTTGTTTCAACTTTTTCATTTCCAGCAATTGTATACTCATGAATTTAGCTTTCTTTACTTGATAAGTTAACCCTTTGTCGGCTCTAAAACACACCCGCTTCACCCGCACCTTTTCGGCAGTCACTTCTTCTGGAGTTTCGTATCCTTCACTTGTAAGGGAAGTCATAAAAGTACCGATACCCTCTAAATGAACGGTCCGGCCAAACTTCAGGTGCTCGATAACCCTGTCGGGCAATTGTTTCAATACGGAAAGGACATCCCCTTCAGATAAGGAACTTCGCTCGGCCAGTTCATAAGCCAACTGATTTATATCAACCCCTTCTCCAGGCTTTTGTATAAACTTTGTTGTGGCGTAATACAAAGTTTTGGGAGTCTCACCCGTCTTATCCACTTTTTTGGTAACTACATAGTTTATAGACATACTCTTTTAAGATTAATGGTTTAGATAACATCTTCTGTTGTGGCCACCGGAAACTTCAGCTTCCATACTATATTTAATAACCAAAGCACTCATTACACCCGGATCTAATTTCTTATTTCACCCGGATGAAACTACCTATTACACCCGGATGTAATAGCTGATTATATCCGGGTGTAATTGAAGCTTTCCTTACGTAAAGATAGTATTTATATTACGGAAAAAGAAGTATTTCACCTATATTGTTTATTTCTTTGTCATGGAATAGTCCGGGATAAATGCTTATCCTTCCCCTATCCCGAACAGATAGCTGTGAAACGATCCATCAACCTCCACTCTTTACAGGAATGGCTCTTGCCAGGAGCAGCCAGCAGACCACAAGCCGCCTACAACCTACATTTTTCTCGTACACCCACGGTGAAAATCCGATCACTTTTATCGGAGGTGTCATGAACTATATAAGAGTAGGAAGAATTCAAGTTGAAGACAATGTATTTTTACCTATATTTGTAGGACAATCATTTAATCAATTTTATTATGCACAAACTTAACCACATCTTTCTTTTTGTTCTGGTCATGACCCTCATTTCTTGCCAGACAGAAGAGAAAAAAGCAAATTATCAGGTAATACCTCTCCCCCAGGAGGTAGTTCTCAAAGAAGGTAACCCTTTTGTTCTTGACAAGAGTACGGCCATCACTTATCCTGCGGATAATGAAGCGATGCAACACAATGCTGAGTTCCTGGCTCTTTATCTGCAAGAATCTACAGGAGAAGCTTTACGTGTACAATCTTCCGGAACAGGGAAATCGGATATCGTCCTGAAACTGGATCCACAAATCGAGAGCGAAGAAGGATATTCCCTTCTTGTGGAAGCAGATCAGGTAACGATCAGCGGAAAAACGGAGAAAGGAGTTTTTTATGGGATACAGACTCTCCGGAAATCCATTCCTGCGGAAGCTAAACATGCGAAAGTCATTTTACCCGCTGTACAGATTACAGACGCTCCCCGGTTTGGATATCGGGGTATGCACCTGGATGTGAGCCGTCATTTCTTCGAAGTAGATTTTGTGAAGAAATACATCGATATTCTGGCCTTACACAACCTGAATGTATTTCACTGGCACCTGACAGATGACCAGGGATGGAGGATTGAAAGTAAGAAATACCCGCGCCTGACAGAAATCGGTTCGCAGCGCAGCCGGACTGTCATTGGCAGGAACTCCAGCGAATATGACGAAACACCTTATGGAGGGTTCTACACACAAGAAGAGATCAAAGAGGTGATCTCTTACGCAGCAGATCGTTTTATAGAAGTTATTCCGGAAGTAGACCTGCCCGGACATATGTTGGCTGTACTGGCCTGTTATCCGGAATTTGGCTGTACAGGGGGGCCTTATGAAGTATGTCCGCGTTGGGGAATTTTCGATGATGTACTTTGTATCGGCAATGAAGATACCATGGTATTCCTCGAAGAAATCATGGACGAGGTCATGGATCTGTTCCCCTCCAGATACATTCACATTGGTGGAGACGAAGCCCCTCGGGTACGTTGGAAAGAGTGTTCCAAATGTCAGGCGCGTATCCAAGCTGAAAACCTGAAAGCGGATAGCCGTCACTCTGCAGAAGATCGCCTGCAAAGCTATTGTATGCAACGTATTGAAAAATTGATCAACAACAGAGGCCGCCAGATGATCGGATGGGATGAAATACTTGAAGGAGACATTGCGCCTAACGCAGTAGTAATGTCCTGGAGAGGACTGGAAGGTGGTATTGAGGCAGCACAGCTTGGTCATGATGTGATCATGGTACCGACCAGTTATGCTTATTTCGATTATTACCAGACCACGGATACAGAGGATGAGCCATTGGCTATCGGTGGATTCGTGAATGTGGAGAAAGTATATAGCCTGGAACCTGTTCCCGCTGTACTGACCGCGGAAGAAAGTAAGCACATCCTGGGAGCGCAGGCAAATATATGGACAGAATACATTCCATCCAGCAACCAGATAGAGTATAAACTTCTCCCGCGTCTGGCCGCGTTAAGTGAAGTACAATGGACGCAACCGGAAAAGAAAAATTACAGAAATTTTACTCAAAGGCTACCGCAGTTAATGGATATCTATGAAAGAGAAGGATATAACTATGCTAAACATGTGTTTGATCTGAAAACGGAATTTACTCCGGACAAGGAGAAGAATGCGGTTAAAGTAGAACTCTCTACGATAGATGATTCGCCGATCTATTATACCCTGGACGGAAGTGAACCGACAAAGAACTCACTTGTTTATAACGGTCCGATATTCATTACTGAATCCGCAGACTTCCGGGCAGTGGCTATACGACCTACAGGAAAGAGTAAAGTGATCTCCGAGAAAATAGACTTTAACCTGGCAACCTCCAGACCCATTTCGTTATCCCGCGCACCTTCGGAGAGATATACATACGAAGGAGCTCCGATGTTGGTAGACGGATTAAGAGGGACAGATAGTTATGCTTCCGGCAGATGGCTTGGATTTATCGGTGGGGACGTGGAAGCCACCATCGATATGGGTGCGCCTGTGACTATGCAAAAAGTAACCACTCAGGCCATTGTGGATACGAATTCCTGGATCATGGGATGTACCGGGCTGGTAGTATCGGTATCGGACGATGGTAAGGAATTCCGTGAGATCAAATCCATTGATTTTCCTGCAGACACTGACATTACCCAAAAAAGTGTGGAAACCTATAGTATAGATTTTGAACCAACGACCTCACAATACATAAGAATCAAAGTGAAACGCAGTCCAGCTCTTCCAAAAGGACACAGCGGAGAGGGGAAGACACCTTATCTGTTTATGGATGAGATCTCGGTGTATTAGAGGCTTTCAGGAATTTGCTAACTCATTTATTTACACTTATTTTCAAGGTGTTTATCCTCTTCTCAAAGTGATCCTGATAGATGGGTAGAGACGCATATTTGCGTCTTAGAAAAGGAACAAACGGAGAAAAAGAAAGGTGAAAAAAGAGTGAGGAAGAACTATAATTTCCTCAATTCTCCAACAGTTTCTTAGAACCGGAAATAGATAAATGGCTGAATCTCGCTGCTTTTTATTTGTATAACCAGGTAGGTCAGCCCCACCAGCATGACCGCCTTCCCCAGAAAGGGAAGGCGGATCATTGTCCGGTTAAATGTATTTTCCCAGGAAACAGGTGCAAGATGAAGGGCATAGCCCAGTACCATTAATCCAAAGACTTTACCGTAGCCATCTACCCATTGCCTCCACAATTCCGCGTGGAAAGAGGTAAAGATCTGCCTGAACATATCGATAGATTGTTCAAATTCGGTATGCCTGAAAAATACCCAGCAGAAACAAACAAAATGAAAAGTGAGGATGACTCCTGCCGCCCTGCGCCATCCGGTAGAGGTTTCCTTTTTTCCCTTGCCCAGAAAGGATCTCCAGGCCTTATGAAGTGCAAGTGCCACGCCATGCAACATACCCCACAAAACGTAATTCAGAGAAGGTCCATGCCAGAGTCCTCCCAGCAACATGGTAATGATCAGATTGAGGTATTGCCTGAAACGTCCTTTGCGGTTTCCTCCCAAAGAGATATACAGGTAATCCCGTAGCCAGCTGGATAAAGAGATGTGCCACCGACGCCAGAATTCTGTGATGGAAGCGGATTTATAGGGAGAATCAAAATTCACCTTGAACCGGAATCCCAGCAACAAAGCAAGCCCGATAGCTATATCGCTATAACCGGAAAAATCACAGTAGATCTGTAACGCATATCCATATACACCCATCAGATTTTCCAGACCGGAATAAAGAGAGGGATTCTGGAAGACGCGCTCCACAAAGTTGATACTGATATAATCGCAGATAATGGCTTTTTTAAAGAGTCCGCAGAGAATGAAACAGATCCCCCGTCCAAACATTTCCTGTGTTACCATCAATGGCTTATGGATCTGAGGCAGAAAATCACGGGCTCTTACAATAGGCCCTGCTACAAGCAAAGGGAAAAAAGAGATATAAAAAGCATAGTCTAGCAACCTGTGAAGAGGCTGGATCTGCCGCCGATATACATCGATGGTATAACTCAGAGACTGAAAGGTGAAAAAAGAGATACCTACGGGAAGAATGATATCAAACATGGAAAAGTGTCCACCCATGAAGGAGGTGACCAGTTCTCCGAAGAAATGAGTGTATTTGAAATAACAGAGTAATCCCAGGTTTATAACCACACTTAATGTTACCCATAATTTACGTATTCCTTGCCTTTCTACACGGGCCATCCGATGAGCGATGAGAAAGTCACTCACCGTAACAACTGCTAAGAGAAAAAAGTAGAACCCACTGCTCAGGTAATAGAAGTAATAAGAGAAACAGGTTACAAACAGAATACGTGCCGTATCCTTATATTGAAGCAATACATAGATCAGAATGAAACCGGCAAACAACCAGAGAAAAAGTCCGCTATTGAAAAGCAACGGTATTCCTTCCTGATAAGAAAGGACTTCTTTCAGACGATCCGGATCCAGATTACCGGGTAACATAGGCATTATAGGATCTGATAAGGGCCTCATACAACAATTCTCCCTGCAGTTTATAACCTTCGGGCATATAATGTATATGATCAGGGCGTAGCAATCTGGCTTCTTTCCAGTTGCGGCACGCATCCTTTTCTCCGCCGACAAGCGAATACATGTCCCAGACGGCCAATCTTTTCTCCTGCGCGTAACGGCAAATGGTCTTTACAACGGTGAACGTACGGGAATTGATGGTAAGAGCAGATGTCCTGCGCCTGCCCCGGTATCCTTCATAAGACCCCGGCGGGGTAGTAAGCAGAATAGGAGTATCAGGAAGGCGCGCCTTCAACAAACAAACCAGTTCATCTATCTGATGATAATGGGTGGAAGAGTGATAACGGTGGTTATGACTCTCATTGGTACCCAAAGAGAGGACAATCAATTCGGGATTCAAAGCCACAATTCCGGCTATGCGATCCGGATGAGTGAACGTCAGGGAAGTAGCTCCGTTAACCCCCATGCCGGTATAGCTGACCGCCCCTAACGAATAGGCAAACTTATCCGCCGCAGCCTGCGGGAAAAAGCCTCCGCGCACATGGCTGTCACCTATGTGTACAATACGTAATGTATCGTCGGATTCCCCTCTGCGCAGACGTTTCATCCGTTCCCATACCGGACACAATATACCTTCCGGATCAAAGACAGAATTCTCTGTGGTGTTCCTGAATACACGGGGCATAGGTACATATACTTCAATTGTATCCTGTATACCTGATAGCTTTGCCAGAGGTGCTATGGAAGGGAGAGGTCTGTCTCCGGCCAACGGAGCAGGCAACGGGTCCTGCGCGTGAACAAAGAACGCAACACAACACATCATTCCTATGCATATCCTTTTTTTATTCTTCTTCATGAGCCTTTTGCCTGTCTGTTTGCTCTTTTCCATGGATCAGCGTTTTAAAAAACAGTTCTGCCAGGTGTCGTCCTCCACGGAAATTAATGTGCGTATAATCATAGTTGGCCATGGAAGGAGAAGCATGTACCAATCGGGCCATACTGCCATCGCCTCCCATTGCCTCAAGCATATCCCAGAAAGCGACCTGACTTCCGGCAGCCATATTGCGTTGATAACGGATCAGATTTTTAACTCCGGGCATAGTTCGTAGCTCTCCGGTATCGGTACGATAGTTCCGATCGCCCACTCCCATCAACAAGATTCCTGCCTGAGGAAAATATTCTTTCAAAAGGGCGATCGTCTGCAACATCCCTTTTTGATAACCTTCATAATTATTTCTCCGCTCGGTCGCCACATTCAGACCATATTGCAGAATGATCAGATCATAAGGCCGGATGTGATTAAATTCCCGGAGCATACGGGAAGGAATCCCACTCAGTGTGATGCCGGAAGCTCCCCGTAATGAGAAATTATCCAAGATGATCCCTTGTCTGCCATCTGCGAACATGCCATAAAATGTTGCAGAATCAGCAGACTGGATGATCCACTTCACCGAACCGATCTTTCCTTCGACTTCCATTTGCTGCAACCGGGGAGAAGAGGAAAACTTATTACTGTGCAGATTTTCCCGGTTTATATGGGCTGTTAGTTCCACATGGTCCTGAGTTTCAAAAACAATGGCTGCCCGTTCGAAGGTATCCAACCGGGAAGCATACCGGGATTGTCCCCGGAGTTCGACCGTCGCACCGCGTGAAGGTATAAAATAGTGCCCGGATAAACCTTGTCTCTTCCTGTCGTAATACATACTATCGGTGGGTGCATGACTTTCCCACCCGTAAAAAAAGTGTTGCACCGTCGGACGAAAACCAGGTGCGTCAGAAGTGATCGGCACAAACCCTACTCCACATCCGCCGTATTTTTGCTGAAGCATTTCTCTGAGATCTCCCGTGAAAATGTCTGCCTCGATAAAAGAGTCGCCGAATACCGCAATACGTACCCACTGCTGTCCGGTTCCCAGACGATCCAGTGCCTCGTAAAAAGGCTGCATTCCACGTTGCGTGGAGTCGCTGTAATCTTCAATACAGACCATTCCTTGTGGACAGGTATCGACAAAAGCAGGTTTGGGAAGAGCAGGCAAGAGCACGGTATCCATCTCCTCCGGAACATCCAACACACGAATATCACTCCACATATCTACCTTTCGCAAAGAGATCCCCGCTACAGATAATGCGGGTAACTCCTGCAACGCAAGCAGTATGCCTAACACCAGAAATGTCATAAGCAATGTCTGTCTGAGGTAGTTCTTCATCCGGAAAAAAATTGAATAACGGGAACAAAGATACAAAAAGCTGTTAAAAAAAGGGAGACAATCGCCGGACATTACCGGAGATCATCTCCCTTTCTAAGACTCGTCTCTCTCTTTAGATCGATTTCTCTATATTCCAGACAAATGCCCGCAGTCCCAACTGCTCTGTCAGTTTATCCATTTTATTCAATGCCTCTAATAGGGGATCCACCTTTGCATCTTCTATTACCGTGAGAATAGCAGAATTCATTCCCGGCCAGGCATGACTTCCATAATGAGGTTCACCAGTCTTACTTCCACGTCCCTGCACCCGATCAAAATAGGTAAACCCTCTACAGTTCATACGATCGAGCAAAGCAATGATACGTTCGTAATAGGCCTGGTCAAATGTAATTAATACAGATTTCATAAAGTATAGTATTAAATGTTGTTGGTAAAGTCCTGACACTCATCCAAGCTTTACCAACAAATATATCTTATTTTTTAATTATCTCATGCTTATGAGCTTCGAAATATTCTGCCAGCTCACGTTGCTTTTTCATCTTTCTACGCTGACGTTTGATCCCTGTACCTGCAAATGTACAGTATAGGGTAGGTACCAGTATCAATGTCAGAACTGTAGATACAGTCAATCCTCCGATTACAGCAATACCCATTGGACTCCACATTTCAGAACCCTCACCACCACCAAAAGCCATCGGGATCATACCCAATACGGTAGTAGCGGTGGTCATAAGCACCGGACGAAGACGGCTCTTACCGGAAGTGATTACGGAGTTTATTACTGCCATGCCACGTTCCCTGCAAAGAATGATATAGTCGATCAATACAATACCGTTCTTCACTACAATACCGATCAACATGATACCTCCCAGTAGACTCATTACACTCAACGTACTTCCGGTAAAGAAAAGTGCCATCAGTACTCCGCTGAATGCAAACGGAATAGAGAACATGATAATAAATGGATAGGTCAAAGATTCGAACTGAGCGGCCATTACAATAAATACCAGCAAAACGATCAGCACAGCCAGTACTCCCAAATCCTGGAAAGATTCCTGTTGATCTTCATACGATCCGGCGATCTGAATGGACACGCCAATGGGTATATCCATCTTCTCAATGACGGCCTGACCTTCCTTCACGACATCTCCCAAAGCCGCACCGGAGATAATAGCTGATACCGTTACAATACGTTCACGGTCTTTACGTTCAATAGTAGGCGGAGCAAATTTCTCTATTACTTTACCTATGTCTTTTACGCGGACAGACTGACCCTGATTGTTATATATCAGAATATTCTCTATGTTATCCAGACTGGTACGGAACTCAGGGGCATAACGCACTTTTATGTCATACTCTTCTCCATCTTCACGGTATCTGGAAGCAGTTGCGCCATTGAAGCGATTCCTGAGATAAACACCTGCGGTGGAAAGATTCAGGCCATGAATAGCCAGTTTTTCACGGTCAAATTCTACCTGATATTCCGGTTGATAATCACTGCGGCTGATGTTTACTTCCGTCACTCCTTTTATCGCAAAAAGTTCGCGTCTCAACTGAGCTGCCAGACTATCGGTCACTTCCATATCGTAACCATATATTTCAAAATCCGCACTTGCCTGCCCCGCTATACCGCTGGTACTACCTCCCAGAATAACCTGTGTTTTATTAAACTCGGGATAAGCTGCCAGATCACGTCGCATCTCATCACACACCTCTTCCAGGGTGACTTTACGATCTCCGGGATCGACCAGACGGATGTTAAAGGAAATAATATGAGATCCATTGTCCTGCATAGAGGCAAAGAGGTTATCTGTATCGGCTTGTCCCACTGTATAGTTACAAACCAACATTACACCTTCGTATTTCTTCATCCACTGTTCAGTGATCTGCTGAGAAAGTTCCTGAGCAATTTCTTTGCGTGTACCAATAGGCAGTTCCAGTTTCACTGCCACACGTGAGTTGTCTTGTGGCGGGAAAAACTCTGTTCCGATATACCTGGCACAAAACAGGCTCAGTACAAAAAAAGAGAATACAGCCGATAATTATAACAGCCCGGTGACGTACGGACCAATCCAACATCTTACCATACCACACATCCAGACCATCTAATGCACGCTCTATCGGACCGTAAAATGCCTTAAAAGCTTTGGTTTGCTTTTTCTGTAAGCGCAACAATTGTGAACACAGCATCGGCGTCAAAGAAAGAGCGGATACGGTAGAAATGAACATGATCACACACATCATCCAACCCAGCTGTTTGAACATGATACCGGAAAGTCCGCTCACCATAGTCAATGGGAAGAACACCGCAATCATGGTCAGAGTAGAAGCGATTACGGAAATTGCCACCTCATTGGTGCCGTGAATGGCCGCCTGTTTCGGATCCGACCCGCGCTCAATGTGGGTGGTCACATTTTCCAGAACCACAATTGCGTCATCCACCACCATACCTATCGCAATGGAAAGAGAAGAAAGGGAAATGATATTGATGGTATTGCCCGTTATCGCCAGATAGATGAAAGAGGCGATCAGGGACAGAGGGATCGTGATACTGATAATCACCGTAGCACGCCATCTACCCAGGAAAAGGAACACCACGATGATCACAAACAACAACGCATATAGTACAGTCTCTGTCAAACTTCCGATCGTATTCAGAATGTTATCTGATGTATTTACAATGATCCCCAGTTTAACGTCGCTCGGCAGGTTCTTCTGCAGCCGTGGCAACGCGTTCAGTACCTGTTTGGAAATATTTACCGAATTGGCACCGGATTGTTTCTGTACAATGATCATCGCACCTTGCTTCCCATTGGTATAGGTCTCCTGAGCACGCTCTTGTATCGTATCTATCACACGGGCTACATCTCTCAGGTATATATTGGCTCCACTGTAACTTCCGACCACAATGTTTTCCATCTCCCGGGGATCATTGAACTCACCTTCGACCCGTAAAGAGAAAGTCTCATTACCAATATCAAAATTACCACCCGGAATATTCTGGTTCTCGGCGCCAATAATAGCACTGATGGTCTCAATGGTCAGGTTATACGCTTCCAGTTTATTGGGATCGCAATATACATACACTTCACGCTTGGGAGCACCGGAAATAGATACGGTTCCGACTCCCGGAATACGTGCCAGCGGATTGACAACAACGTCATCCAATATCTTATACAGTCCGGCGGTACTTTCCTCTGCCTGAGCAGACAACAGTACAATCGGGATCATATCGGTACTGAACTTAAAGATAATAGGCGTTTCGGCATCATCCGGCATGCTGGAGCTCACCATATCCAGTTTATCGCGCACATCATTGGTGAGTACATCAATATCATATCCATATTCAAACTCCAATGTGATCAGTGACATATTCTCTGCCGAACGGGAAGTGATATGTTTCAGATTACTGACAGAGTTGAGCGTGTTCTCTAACGGACGTGTTACGTTGTTTTCTATATCCGAGGCACTTGCTCCCGGATAAGCCGTCATCACCATAATCGTGTTTGTATCGATATCCGGGTACAGGTCGACCGGTAATTTGGATAAAGAAAACAGACCAAAGATCACTACTGCCACAAAGCAGAGGGAGGTCATAATCGGTTTCTTAACCGCACCTTCATATAAACTCATAATTATTTTCTTCTTTTAAGATGGTATATGTTCGCTGCCTATGCAGCAGAGCATATCAAATAGATATATACTCTCTTATAACCGTAAGTAAAGAGTGTCGCAGAATTATTTTTCTACTTCTACTTCTGCTCCGTTCACTAATCGTATCTGCCCGGCAACCACTACCTGAGAATTATGTGGCACACCTGAGATCAACTCATACTCTGTCCCCATACGGCGCCCAAGTTCCACTTTATTATAAGAGACCTTACCATCCTTATAGACATATACGTACCGGTCTCCCGAACCAGCCTGTTTCACGATCGCCAGATCCGGCACCACCACATGGTCTTCGGTACCAAAGTTGAGTATAGCGCGTGCGAACATTCCCGGACGCACTTTCTGGTCACGGTTGGCCAGTTTGATCTCCACCGGAAAGGTACGGGTAGTGGCATCAATGGTCGGATAGATCAGATCAACCTTACCTTCGAATTCCTCGTCTCCAAACACATCAATCTTCACCGATACGGAAGAGCCTTTTGACACTTTGGTGAAGTATTGTTCAGATACATTGATCAACAACTTAACAGGTGTGATCTGCTCAATAGTGAGTACAGGAGTAGACCCGTTATAAAGGTCTCCATTGTCATAATTACGCGCAGTCACCACCCCACTGATCGGACTCAACAGGGACGTATTCTCCAACAGATTATTATAGGAACTCTGCATAACATCCAAAGATGTTTTCATGCTATCCCATTCCGATTTGGATACTCCCCCGATTTTATAAAGTTCATCGATACGATTAAACTCTACCTGGGTATTCTCCAATTGCAAACGCAGCTGATTGAGATTGGAAGAATCCATCTGTACCAGTTTTTGTCCTTTCGCTACACGGTCTCCTACTTCAACATATATTTTTTCAATACGGACCGGACTGTTGGGAGCAATATTGTTTTTTACTTCAGCTTCTACCGTAGCTGTATACTCCTGTATCTGGGCTACCGGACGTGAAGTTACATTCGCCAATTTAACTTTTGGTTTTTCGTCTGCCAAAGCAGTATCCGCTTTCTCTTTACCTCCAGTACAAGACCCCATAACTACCCATGTAAACAGGGCTATTAATTGGAAACTTTTTTCATACCTTTTTGTATTATATTGATTTTATATTATTCTATTACTATATCATTTCCCAATACCATATCCAGATCAGCTTTCGAGATCAGATAGTCATAAATAGACTAATTGTAGGTAAGCTGAGTCTGCGTTAAAGCCACTTCCGAATCGTTCAGTTCCAGAATAGTACCTTTTCCCACTTCATATAATTTCTGAGCAATGTCTCTTCCTTTTTCTGCCTGGAAAACACTTTCTTTATTACTCAGTACCTGCTCCGAACTGGCTGCCATATTGTCCAGATAACTGGTAGCCTGTACTTTTAGCTGCTTCTCTGCATAGGCACGATTTTCTGCCAATTGCAACATCTGGATCCTGGTCTGCTTGGTTTTTGAATAATCACTTGCCTTAAACAAAGGAATATTTAAACTCAGTCCTACGGTAGAATAAGGATACCATTTGTAATGGGCAATCCTGAAATCATTATTCAGAGAAGTATAAGAGTAATTAAAAGAAGCTCCCAAAGTAGGCAGGAAATTGGTACGTTGCAGTTGCAATGTATTTTTCAACAGCTCCGCATTTATGTCCAGCTGCTTCAATGAGGTATTATTGTTCAGAGTCAGGTATTCATTGTTCAACTGATTTTCGAACAGGCTCAGCTCATAATCTTTCAGATTACCAAGAACAGAAAGATCCAGTTCAGGATCAATTCCGATCAGGACTTTCAACTGCAATTTCGCCAGATTGATCCCATTCTGAGCAGAAACAACCGAAGGCCACAAACTACGCATCTGTACATCCGCACGTATTTTATCATACTCACTCACTGCTCCCTGTTCGTACTTGGCATTTACAATATTGAAGTTGGTTTCTGCATTCCTATAACTATGCAACAAAACGTCGTAGCTGTCCTGGGCCAGTAGAAGCTGATAATACGCCTTAGTTACCTGATTGACCAATTCCAGTTTAGAAGAACGGGCTTGCTCTACAGCCATTTCAATATCTGTCTGCGTCAGATTGATGGTTTTATACAAAGCCGGTGCAAAAATCGGCAGGCTGATGGTAAGACCACCGCTGTAAGAATTGTCACTTCCCACTTTCAGCGTCTGGCTCTCACCTCCAAAATCCATCACCATCGTTTGTTTCTTTAAAGTACGCGAATAATTTCCATTCAGACTAAGTTCAGGAATTAGATTGTAGTAAGCTTCCCTTTTCACCTCTTTTCTCAATTGGATCTCCTGATCCGCGATCTTTATGGTAGGATTTTCACTCAACGCGATCTCTAACGCCTCGTCCAGTGTAAGTGTCACTACCCCTCCGTTTTGTGCATGTGTGGTAAATGCCACTAAAAATGCTCCCACCAAAAGCATCATCTTTTTACCTATTAACCTTTTCATAATGTTCATACCTATCTTTTTATATAAGATTGTTTGCTATTGTAATTATCGTTATATTGTGAAGCACTATCTGTTTTTCTTGAGTCTGTATTCTTCGATGAATTTATCCAGTTCACGCGCACCCAATTCCGTAGAAATGCCTCGTATAAATGTAAAAATGATAGAGTCACAGATCTCCGTAAAGGAGAATTTATTGCTCATGTCCATCAAAGCGTCCAGTTGAGCATACAACAAATGGTTTATAATTTCGAAATTAACATCATTCCTGAAATAACCCTGCTCGACCCCTTTCTGCAACAACTCGACACTATGTTTATAATCATCCGCACGTGACTGATGGATCATCTGATGGATTTTAGGATACTTCTTCATATCCTCAAAAAAGAGCTTATTGGTAGAATGATACATCTGCATACTCTTCTCATAAGCTACCATGAATACTTCCAAAACATTTTTAGAATGAATGTACACACCTTCCATGCTTTTTCTAAAAAGCCCTTTACGATAGAACATACATTCTGTCAAAAGTTCTTCTTTATCTTTAAAGATCTCATACAATGTACGTTTGGATATACCCAACGAAGCCGCGATATCATCCATCTTGACACTCCGGATGCCTTCTTTTGCAAAAGCTTCAGCTGCCTTGATGATAATAGTCTGTTTTAATAAATCCCGTGAAGATTGTTCTGTGGATCCCTGAATAAAGTCTACTTCCTTGCTATCCATCCGAGTTTATAAATTTCACTAAATTTGTTTCTTTAAAAGCGTGGCAAAGATAAGCAGAAAACTTAAAAAACAAATTGAGTTTTCTCTATATTGTTCATATTTTGATAAATATTATACATAAAGGATAATAATACAAATTATTGTTAAATGGACAGTGTATAAAAACTATCTCCGTTTGAGATTGAAATAATATAAAACATTTTAAATCCCTATATCGTAAAATATAATCCGGCATAGGAAGTCTCTATGACTATACTTACATATTGCAACAGTCAACTTTTTTACAATATCAATTAAGAGGAAAAGGGATAAGGGTTCAGAGATCTTTTACAGCCAACAGGTAAGGTTCTAATGTATCCGCTGATTCATTTTCTTCCTGTAACAACTGATCCTGCAATTCCCGGTTACCTTCCAGAAGGGACCATATCTTTTGTTTTCCTACAAATTCGGCCTTACGTGTCTCGGGATTTATCATATAAAATACGCGTTGGGAAGTTAATCCGGACGCAGCAAAAGCGTCTCCGACAGTGCCTCCCAGTTTGACATTCATGGAAGTAGTCGAATTGGCAGCTACAGACCCTACGGGAATGGCTTTAAAATAGATAAAACCATCTATCCAATAGGCAGGGGCGTATCCATAACCAAAACGAAAGCGTTTGTACTTAAGTCGTCTGCAATTTATATAGAAAGATCCGTCCTGCTCAACGGCATAGCATTTCTTCTTCAGATAGGTATTGAATTTCTTATCGCAAGGTACAGATATTTTATAATCAGCTCCCATAATGCTGGCCGCTTGTAGCTTAGATCGCTTGTCAATAGTCAGCTTTGCCACTTCCTCACACGTGTTGGTATACAGATCAGAAAGATTGGCATAGAAGCAACTCTGTGCGATAACCGTGTTTACCCCAAAGAAACCAAACAAAAAGATCAGGCTGATATATTTCATAGTGACTTCTACTCTATCTAAAAAGCTATTATAAAACAACTAATTTCTGCCGAACCTGCCAACTAAATTAACGTCTTATTTACCACTGGGAACAGGATATAATAAAAAAAGCCACTTTCCGGATGAAAAGTGGCTTTCGTATATAGATATAGCTATGAATCTTATTCCGCAACTTCTTCTTCAGAGGCCTCTTCTGCTACCGGAGTTTCTTCCGTAACAGGAGTTCCTACCTTTTCAGCAGCTGCTTCCACGGCTGCCCCTGTACTCGATTTTTTGGAGCGACGGGTACGGGTTTTCTTAACCACTTTTTCCTTAGCCATATTTTCATTGTAATCTACCAACTCGATAAAGCACATCTCCGCATTATCTCCCAGACGATTCCCTGTTTTGATAATACGGGTATATCCGCCCGGACGATCACCGATCTTTACAGAGATCTCTTTGAACAATTCGGTTACCGCAATTTTATCCTGCAGGTTGCTGAATACAACACGACGTGAGTTAGTAGTATCATCCTTTGATTTGGTGATCAAAGGCTCAATGAACTTTTTCAACGCCTTCGCTTTTGCCACAGTCGTAGTGATTCTTTTGTGCTTGATCAGAGAACAGGCCATATTGGATAACATAGCCGATCTATGAGAAGCAGTACGACCTAAGTGATTAAATTTCTTATTGTGTCTCATTGTTTATTCTTTATCTAATTTGTATTTAGAAATATCGGTTCCAAACGACAGATTCAGACTTTCCAGCAAATCATCAAGCTCGGTAAGCGATTTCTTTCCGAAGTTCCTGAATTTCAGCAAATCCGTCTTGTTGAATTGTACCAAGTCACCTAATGTTTCTACATCGGCAGCCTTCAAGCAATTGAGGGCACGAACCGATAAATCCATATCAACAAGTTTGGTTTTCAACAATTGGCGCATGTGCAATACTTCTTCATCAAGTTCTTCATTGCCATCCACATCATTGCTTTCCAATGTAATCTTCTCATCAG
>JAJBTC010000149.1 GCA_020861095.1 Bacteroides sp. | reverse complement strand
GAGCCTGTTTTCCGTTTGCACCTGGCAAACGGGTCATTTGCCAGGTGCAAACACTGTGTTTGCCAGGTGCAAAGGGTCTGTTTGCCAGGTGCAAACGGATGGTTTGTCAGGTGCA
Organism: Bacteroides sp.; assembly: GCA_020861095.1. Taxonomy (GTDB): domain Bacteria; phylum Bacteroidota; class Bacteroidia; order Bacteroidales; family Bacteroidaceae; genus Bacteroides. The sequence continues at coordinate 16,245 of JAJBTC010000149.1, read as the reverse complement.
AACAGGCGATTTTCCGGGTTGGGGCGTGTTTTCGCGGTGACAGGCAGAGATCGGGACGTGTGTGCATGTCCTGATTTTTCTGCGTTCCCGGGTCGGATGTCACCTGCTTTGGCAGTTTCTCATTGCCGGCGGGGTTGTCTGGTGCCGGCGCAGGGATGTGTTTCTTCTCAGAGAATCCATTCCCGTGCCTGGTCGTCCCATACCGCCCTGTCGGTGGGTCGGGGTGGGGCGTGGTCGGGTATGGGTCGTCCGAAGTAGGTTCGTTTGCCCTGTGTGCGTTGTTCGTACCGGTAGATATCCTCCCCAGGCGGGGCAGCGGTCTGCCTCAGGCGTGTGATGCTCTCTTTGCCTTGCTGTGATCCGCTCCAGTAGAAGAACCTGCGTTTGGCATCTTCTATGGTTTGCACGGTATTTTCCTGTGCCCTCAGGCAGAGATAGGTCTCAAAGTCGGTAAGCAGTGGTTGCAGGTAGCGGATCACCTGCTTTCCGTGGGAGGTGTTTTTTGCGATGTTCCCGAGCCAGTGTGTCTGCCGGGGTATCTGCTCTATGATCTGCCGGATGCGTTGTTGTTCCCGGGGGATGTCTGCCTGGGTGGTAGTTTGTGTTTCTGTCTTTTTTTTCATCTCTGGCAACAGTTTCTCTCTGGCGCACGTTTTTTTGTGTGTGAGTATTCTTTTTCTTTTCTTTTTCTTCTCTTGTCTTTTCTTGTGTATCTGAGGTTTTATTGATAGTCAGTGAGTTACAAGGGAGATAATTCCGTTGAGTGCCCGTTGTATGCTCGTTGAGTGTGTGTTTACCGGCACTTTGTGGCAGATTTGTTTGCGTTTGCCCAAGGTTTGTGTGTTCTTCTTCTTTCCGGAGAGAAACCTGTTCGGTTGTGCCTGCCTGTTGGCAGGCACGTGTGGTTCTTTGCTGGCTGTTGGCCAGTTGGGGTGCTGCAAAGTGTGTTTCTGTCAGCTGGAAGAGTCCATACTCTTTGATGATGCGCAGGAGCACTGTTTTTCTGAGTCCGAGCCTTGTGGCCAGCAGTCCGATGGTCTGCAGGGGTGACTGGTACTGGGGTTGTCCGAAGAGGTTTTCCATCAGTGCCCAGTAGATTCCGTATCCTTTGTATCCTTCTTTCTGTATCAACAGGGCAAACTGGTTGTTGTGCAGGGTGTCTGTGGCATGCTTGATAAATCTGAGATCTTTCATACAGTTGTACTATCAGGTTAATTTGTTGTTTTTCGGTTGGTTGGTCCAAAGGTTTTTTTCTCTTTGCAAAGATGGGGCAGGAAAGCGGAATGTGATGTCCCATAGATGGGAGATTTAGTTTATATTTGTTAAGAGTTGTATTTTCTCATTTCACCTCCCGCCTTGCGGTCATGCTCTTGTAAAGGATACAGTTGATACGGAACTCCCATGGCGTGACAACTATTTTATATATCCTTTTTTAAGACGTAATAAAATGAAAGAGGTGAACCGAATTTTATCTTCCGGGGCAGAGCGGGAAAAGCAACTGCTGATCAGGGCAGGACAGGTGTTGTCAAATTTGCATATCCATTCCGAATTGAGTTCTATGGACGTGGAGATCCTGAGCAGACTGGGCAACAGCAGTATCTATCGTATGCGGAAGGGTGAGATACAAAGTCTGGCTGTCAATTACAACAGATTGATGGAGTGCTATTTCCACCATGCCGGTGCGGAATTGGAGATCATCCGTATGCTGGAATTGCTGCCGGAATGTCTGGAAAAGCAGCTATGTCTGGTGGTGAGCCTGATGGAGTCCGGAGAGGAATCCGGTTTGCCTGAAGAACAGTATGTGGTACGCTGGAAAAAGTGAGAGACAGGAATCGGACTGCAGGTACACGGTATATCGTTTGTTTCGGCGTGGAATTCCTGTTAGCGGGTAGAAGTACACAAAAATGATGTTTCTCTTCCGATTGTTTTTTCCGGTGTTTTTCTATCTTTGCCTGTACAAAACCTCTTCTCTGTTTTCATCAGTGATCCTTCTGAACCTTTGTACGTGCAGGGTAACTTTTGCGGCCCCTGTGCGATCGGATATGTTGTTTCAGATTACATACATGACATACCTATGAAAACACAATCCTTTTCTCTCTTGCTCTTTCTCTGCCCGCTCTGTCTGTGGGCACAGCAGACCTATGTGAAGGTCTCCGCAGAAAAGTGTGAAATACGATTTTTCAGACATAAGAACATAAGAACAAAAGGAAGAAGTATGTCGGGAGGAGGCACACAGGAAGACGCACCTATGCGTCTCGTATGTTTGCATACAAGATTTGCCTATGGAGGTATATTTCAATCGTAAATCGTAAATCGGTACATCGTAAATCTTTTTGTTCTTCTGTCTGAAAACCGTACTTTTTATAATCGATACGTCATCCCCAGGGAGAAATAGATATTGCGCATGGTGAAGCGGATGGGTACTTCGGAAGAGAAGTAGGGGATCACCCCCCCCAGGTGAAGTCGGCATAGAATCCCACGTGGGGGTTCATCCGGAATTCCGTTCCCAGGAGCAGTCCCAGGTCGAACCGGCGGGTATGGTCGCCGTAGTTGAGCGTAGCGTAGGGTACTTCCCGCTCCTGCATCACCGGGCTTTCCACTACAATATCTACCTCCCTGACATTTCCTTTGAAAGAGCGGGAGAGGGCTTCGGCTAAGTAGATCCCTCCTTTGAGCTGCCACCGCGGATTGAACCGCCAGGAGGCATAGACAGGCTGCACTAAGTAGAGGGTACTTACTTTGGTGGTGTTCTTTCCGGTCACGTATCCGGTGAGCGTGCCCACGTTGGGGACGTCTATACTCAGGTGTACGTCGGTGACGCGGGTGCCCACCTTCATCCCTTTCCAGTCCAGCGTGAGTCCGGTACCTATACCGAAATGTTCGTTGAAGTAGTAAGTGAGGTTGGCTCCCATGCGGGGGTTGAACTTCGGGTTGTAGCTCTTTATCTTCAGGTCACCGGGTATGGGTACGGGTGTGGTGGCACCCAGGTTCACTCCCAGAAGGAAATGGAAATCCAGTCCGCTGTCCGTCTGTTGCGCCGAGGCGGTAGGTAGCCGCAGCATACCGCAGATACCCACGAGAAATAGAAGTTGTCTGATCTTCATCTGTATGGTGGTTTTCAACAAACAGGCAATTTGTCTGCCGTTGTTTCTGTGGGTAACAACAGACCGTACCCGATTGTTCCTTCGGCGGGAGTATAGGCCCGGATGTGCGCTGCGTTTCGTGTGTTTGCCGCTTGAACCACGTAGGTTGCCTGTTTGTATGTAGCGGATGAAAAGAGCTCTTGTGAAATAAATATTAAATTTATTCAACACAACAAAGGGCGATAGATATTCTGTTATCTTTGTGTTTGTTTGCATACAAGATTATAAATCAGGACAAAATCTACAAGATGAAGACACATGTACCGGGCCACAGAGGCAGCTCTCTGTGGATATGGATAGCAGTTATACTTCTGGTTTCGTGTAGTAAACCCAGGCCGTTTGCCGATGTGCCGGACGAGCTGTGGGCCCGGATGGCGGCACTGACAGACTCTCTGTACAGCGATCCTTTGTACGTCAGGGATCAAATGCCCGCGTTGTTGCGGCAAAGCGCGGACAGCGTTACCTGGTATAAACTGCTGAATCTGTATGCCAAGACCTACGTGATGACGGGAGAGACCGCGGAGGCGCGTGCCCTGCTGAACCGGGTGGCGCATTTTGCTGCGGCCGGTACGGACCGTTCGCTGCTGGCAGAGGTGTACAATGCCATCGCAGTGACCTGCGACCTGGGAGGTGACATAGACAGCACGCTGTATTGGCTGCACCGGACGGAGGGGCTGATGACCGCTGCGCCACAGACCGACTGGAAAGAGCAGTTGCTGATGAACCTGGCGGATGCATACAACCGCCGGCAGGATTTCGCGCGGGGTGCGCAGTACTACCACCGGGCGCTGGCCTGGTGCGATTCGGTGGGAAAGCCGGAGAAAGATCGTTTTTTCATCTATACCGGCCTGGGGCATACCTACATGGAACTGCGCGATTTTGAAAGGTCCGACGCTTGTTACGAAAGGGCCTCCCTGCTGCTGGACGAGGTCTCTCTGATGCAGCAGGCCACTTACCTCAACAACCGGGGCAATTCTTATTATTTCAGAGGAGACTACCACCGGGCAGGCTGGTATTTCCGGCAGAAAAAGGCACTGCTGGAAGGAAAGCCTGAGATGAAATACGACATCAGCCTTTGCCAGATCAACCTGGCGGAAGTGTATCTGCTCCTGAACGAGCCCGACTCGTGCCGGATGATGCTGGATGCCTGCCGTGATTTTTTTACGGAATTGCAGCATCCGGAAGGCATGTATTACCTGCAGACGCTGGAGATCGGATGTGCTGTGGTGGAGAAAGACTATGCCCGGGCCCGGAAGCTGATGGCGGCGGCAGGTACCGATGCAGGGGTGAGTGCGGACATGGTGAATATCCGGAATACCTGGTACCGGAGGTTTTACGAGGAGACGGGCGACTACCGGACTGCCCTGGATTACTTCCGCAGGGACCGGGAGTTCCAGGACTCCGTACGTAGCCACCGTACCCTGATGCACATTGCGGAGATGGAGATGCGCTACCAGCAGGATGCCCGGCTGGTGCGGCAGGAACTGCTTATCGAACGGCATCGGGGCGAGGCGGGCCGATGGAAACTTCTGGTCTCTCTGCTCCTGCTCCTGTTGGTCGCGGCGGCGGCAGTCGCAGCGGTTGTCTATTCGATGCACAAGCGTCGGAAAGAGGTGAAGGAACTGCGCCAGCGTCACCTGCTCACCCAGTTGAAAATGGAAAATATCCGCAACCGGATTTCTCCGCACTTTATCTTCAACCTATTGGGCCGGGTGGTACCTGCTGCCGGGCTGCCGGATGCCCGGCGCAGGTTGCTGGACGATGTAGCTGTGTTGCTCAAACAGAACCTCAGGCTGGTAGACCGGTTTACGGTCTCTCTGCGGGAAGAACTGGATTTTATAGCGTCTTACCTGCACCTGGAACGGGAGATGACGGAAGACGACTTCACCTATACCTTAGAGGTAGACCCCGCGCTGGATCCGGCCACCGTGACGCTGCCTTCGATGTTGCTCCAGATCCCTGTGGAGAACGCCCTCAAGCATGGCCTGCGCGGCCTGCCGGGCCCCAAGTGCCTGCGTATCTCTGTGCGGCACGCGGAGGGAGAAGTAGTGATACGGATCGAAGACAACGGCAGGGGTTTCGGACGCTCGCATTCCCTGCACAGCCAGCGTACGTTCCAGGGCATACGCATCCTGGAGCAGACCATCGGACTGCTCAATGCCTCCAACCGGGAAAAGCTCCGGTTTGAGATCCGTGACCTGCGGCAGCACGACCGGGTGTGCGGCTGCCTGGTGGAGATCGGCATACCCGATGGGTTCTCGTATGCGATGTTTGATGATTTTCAGTAAAAACATACCGGATAAAGGAAAATTATGTCCGTATAATTCTTGTTTTGCTATCTATGGCGGAAAGTAAAGAGGAACGCCTCTTTAACGTTTCAACTTTTTATCTAATTTTGTTAATGTTAAATTTAGCTTAATCAAAGGTAAAACGAGATCCTATGTACGATGTGATGATCCTGGATGACAACCGGGAGGCCATAGAGAAACTGAAAGATCAACTGAAAGAATACCCCGACTTCCGGGTAACGGCTACCGCTTCCGATGGGACCACAGGCAAAGCCGTTCTCCTGAAAGAGCGTCCCCACCTGCTGTTCTTAGACATTGAACTGCCGGATATGGATGCGTTCGAACTCATCCGGCAGATCGGTCCGGAGGTAGACTGGAACATGGAGATCGTGTTCTATACCGCCTACAACAAGTATGTGATCAAGGCCATCCGCAGTTCTGCTTTTGACTACTTAGTGAAGCCGGTGAACAAGAGCGAACTGGACGAAACGCTCGGACGGTTCTGTCAGAAGGCAGAGGCTGTGTCGGACAGCAACTTTCTGGAAAAGGCCACTTCCTTGCCCCGTGAAAATATATGGCTGATATCCACTGTTTTCGGAAAAAGGCTCGTGCATCTCCATGACATAGGCCTCATTCTGCACAACTCTGCCGGCGGCCAGTGGGAGGTGGTGCTAACCGATGAGTCGGTACTGCGCATCCGGCACAAGACCAGCGCCCGGAAGATACTGGCTTTCTCGGATCTGCTGGTGAAAGTGAATCAATCGTGTATTGTGAATATCAACTACCTGAAGGGGGTGGAAAACAACAAATGTGTGTTTCGTCCGCCCTTTTCCGAGTACAAAGATATTGTGGTCACCAAAGAGGGCCGGAGAGACCTGGAAGGGGGATTGTTTATCCTGTAGACCGGTCTTTTTTTCGGCTGCGGCCCATATACCGGGGGGCACACAGGGATGAACTACTTATGATCTTTTACCGGATCGTTTCAAGTCAAACACAGAGCGTGCCGTCTGTTTTCCACGGAAAGCCGATCGCAGGCTCTACAAACCAATCAATCATGGATTATATGGATATGGAATTCCAGGAAGAACCTATCGGATCTGTCACGGAAGACACCTGGGAACAGGAAGAAGAAACGCTGTCTGCCGAAGAGGAGGAGATTGCTGTGAACTATGAGGATCTTCCCGGTGAGACTGGACCGGAAGAGTGGATAGCAGACGCGGATACGGATGCTTCCGATGCATCTGATCCCGGTGAAAACCGGATGCGGAGCATCGGAGGAAGTCCGTCTCGCACGGAGGAAGACTCCCGTTGGGGAGGGAATTTCGCAGGATTTGGTAAGTGTGCGTGCGGATGTCGTTCGTATGTAGGGCCGGGCAGGTTTTGCAAAGCCTGTGGCCATTCGTACGACGCGCATGCCAGGTGATCACATCTAATAACTGAAATATATGGCGGCAATTGCAGGTTTTTTACTGGCGGGGATGTTGTCCCGCGTCGCAGGTCCCCTGGCCCAGGACTGGTTTGAGTACAACACGGAATGGGGCAGGGGAGTGGCCCGCAGAAAGCGGGAGAAAGAGGTGGAAAAGGCCCGGGACGATCTGAACAACAAGCGTGTCCTGAGCCAGGAAGAACACGAAAGGAGGCTGAAAGATCTCCGGCTACAGTTTGAATACAAAAAGCAGGAAAGCGAAAGGCAGATCCTTCTGGCTCAGGCCGACTGGAACCAGAAACATTTCATCCAGCATTGCTGGCCGCTGCGCAATCCTTTTGAAGTGCCGTTGGGGCTCGAACCGGTGTATGAGGAACATTCGGAGCGGATAAAGAGTTGCCGGCTCAAAACCGTTCTGTTGCCCAATCAGGAGGAGATCGTACCGCTGCGTGTCATTTCGGCGTTGAAAGAGAATGAGCATCCCCATGCCTCCACGGTGAACAGCGAGATGTCTATGTTCCTGGTCAACCACTACTCTTCCAACGGGCGGCATGCGGTCTTGTCGGATATCGGGGCCTGGAAATCCGATGTTCCGGTGAACGATGCTTCCATCAATTACCTGTTCAAGGGATTGCAGGGGCAGCCGGTGATGGTGATAGCTCCGGAATATACCATCGGCGGCACCTTTGTCCGCATCAAGATCTGGTCGTGGGGGCTGGGCGAGAAACTGAATTATCCGGTGGGGTTCGATTTTGGCTGGCTCGATCTGGAGGCCTTGTACCAACGGGCACTGGCTCGTGAGATCCGGAGCATGGGACAAACACTGAAAAAGGTGAATGCCCGGTCCATGAGCCCGGAGATGAAACAGGACCTGGAGATCCTTTCGCTGATGGAGCACAACAGGAACCTGCTTTCGAAAACAGACGCGGAAAACCTGCTCTCGCTGCTGAGCACTCCCGAAGAGGTGAACTTCGCGGTCAAAAAGAAGACCTTCCAGGTGGCGGCACAGATGTATGAATGTATCGTGGCGATGTATGCCGACGGATACCACCTGCTGGAATACGGGACGATGCCCTTGTTGCCGGAGCTTCTCCCGGAAAAGAAAGACATCCGTTTCATGCTTCCGGCACTGAGGGATTATTACCTGACGCTGATCAACACGGCGCTCATCAAAGGGCTGGTTACTTCGGTACAGGCCGCGGAGTTCGGGATCTCCCTGGCACGGAGCATCCAGGCACTGGATCCGAAGCCGGAGACGATAGCGCCGGTGAGCGGAAACGTCCGGGAACTGCTTTTTGATATGAGCGGCAGTGTGGATAAACAGATAATTAATGAGCTGAGAAACCAGAACAAAGCATTATGGATATGAATAATAAAGAAGAGGAAAAAAACTTGCATTTTATGAACGTGTGAAAGAGTTGCTCAACCGACCGTTGAACGGGGAGCCTGCGGAGCTTGCCGCGCAGAAGGAAGCGGCCGAATACCTGAAGTGGAAGCTGAAGGAGTTGATCGAAGGGATCCATAAACTGGATCTTTTCAATGATGATCTTTCTTTGGACGGGTTCATTGAAAACTGTGTAGAGTTGCCCATCGCCCGATTCATTGAACAACAGGAGAAGCCCTGGCTGAATGATAAACTCACCATCGGTCTGATGGGCACTATACGACCGGGAAGACCTCAGTATTGAATTGCCTGTTTGATGAGCAGTTCCCGGTGAGTCCCTTAGAATCGACCGCCCTCTCCACCTATCTCTCCTATGGAAGCCATACGGACGTGGTGCGGATCGTGGACAAATCGGGAAATGTACAGGAGATCTCCGGCAGCGATGCCGCTCTCTTTGACTATACGGTTTCTTTCGGCTTCCCTTTCGCCAGGGTGTTTGATTACCTGCAGAAGGAGAGTGAGAATCCCGCGTTGCAGGAGCTGACCTTTATCGACACGCCGGGGCTTTTCTCTTACGACACCGATCATTCGGTGCCTGCCTGCAAAGCAGCCGCCCATTGCGATGTGGTATTCTGGTTTATCCGGGTAGACAAGGGGCTGGACCAGACGAGTATCGACTATATGAAGGAACACCTGAGCGATACGCCCCTCTATTTTGTGATGACTTTCACAGATAGCCGGGGGGTACACGATGCGGACGGTGCCATGCAGGTGATCCTGGAGACTGCCCGGCAGCATGACATAGGGGTGAAGGGACATTTGAAATTCGGCCGGAGGCCGGAGACCCAGGCGGCGTTTAAGAAGGAGTGCGACGTGCTGATCCGGAAACTGACCGATACCTATCAAAAATACTCTCCGCTGGGTGTACTGGTTTCCGTAATGACCTTTCTGCGTGATATGCTGGTCAAACACCAGAAAAGCCTGAAAAAAGCGATCGGTGAAGCGACGGCAGAACAAAATAAGATACTGAATACATTCAGTAGTTCGCAGAATGATTTCGTGACTTCCCATACTGCTTTTGCCAACCGGTTCCAGAAAATGATAAAGACCTTTACCAACCGATGTGCCAACGCGGCATTCTGCGGAGGTGCTGCCGCGGCGTTGGCACTGGATATGCAGCAGATCTCAAATTCCATGCAGTCGATGGCAAATGCCTATAATAACATTGACTACAACAATCTGGTCGGCTATGGCGGGATCATGGAACTGATCGGTAAGTTGGAAGAGGAAAATCTGAAGATCGAGAATCTAAAAAATGAATGTAACGAATTATTAAACCGCATCGGACATGATTGAACTGAATGAGATAAAAAAGAGCCTGGCGGCGATCCTGGATACCTACCGGAAGACCGGACGTTTTACGGAGAAATTCTACGCGGAATTTGAGAAACTATTCAGCCTGGAGAGTTTGCAGATCGGTATCATCGGAAAGATGAAGGCGGGCAAATCTACGCTGGTCAACGCGCTGGTATTTGGAGAGAATGTATTGCCTACCGGCAACAAGCCGGTAACGGTTACGCTGACGGAGATCAGCTACGGAAAGGAAGACTCTGTAGAGGTGGAACTGCTTACCGAAGCGGATATCGCCGGCCTGCGGGAAGAGGCCCGGGGCGGGGAAGAGAAGAAGGCCAAAGTGGCCACGGATATCCTCTCTCAGATAGAACGCATAGAGGGTGGCTATCAGCAGTATGTGCAGACGGAGGGAGGGAAGATCCGGATCCGGCTGGAAGAGTTGAACGACTATGTGGCGGAGGGAGGAAAACTGAGCGGCCTGGCCAAAACGGTCCGGATCGTTATGAACAACCCCAACCTGCGGGGGGTCACCATCATCGATACTCCGGGGTTCAACGATCCGGTGAGCTCCCGGGGCGAAACCACCAGAAACGCGCTGAAGGATTGCCAGATACTGTTGTTTGTACACGATGTGATGGATATGTACGATCAGGAAGAACTCTCGCTGCTCACCGGGCAGATAGCGTACGCGGGTATTTCGGAAATGATAGATATCGTCAATAAGATAGATCTGGCAGATGGCTATGGTATGGCTCAGTGGCCGGAGTATCTCCGTGCGTTTGAAAAGAAAAAGCAGGAGGCTCTCACCCGGATCGGATCGCCGGTGGTGAAGGAACTATTGGGTAAGAGCAAAAGTCTCTGGCTGAGTCCGTATATGGCCTTATTGGGCTTTATCAGGGACGAGGACTTTACCAGAGAGATGAGGAATGACTATGTCTGTTTCCAGGAAGAGTTTCCGGAGCTTGAGGAGAAACAGGATTTCATCACCTGCAGCAACCTGCAGGCGGTAGCTTCGGAGATCAACCGCCTGGCACGGGACGGGAGCAGGTATCTGCTGGAGACCCCTGTGATCACGCTGTTGGGGCAGTTGCAATCGGTAGCGGCGGTGATCCGCGGAGAGATCCGCGCGCAGGAAGACCGTCTGTCGCTGCTCCGGACCAGCCAGGAAGCCGCGGCTGCCAAAGTGAAAGAGTTCGATCGGTACATCTCGGATATAGAATCTGCCATCAAACATTCCGCACTGGCTGTGACGCTGCCTACCCGGATCTCCGATACGGAAAAAGAGATCCAGAAGATGAGGAGTAGCCATGCGGCGGAGCAGTTTATCGAATCGTATTATCCGGAGACGGAGCTGTTCAGTTCGGGTATCCGGAAAGCCAACCTGACCAGGTACAATCTGTTTGTTTCGGAGACGGATGACAAGATTCGTAACAGACTGATCGCGCTTAAAGGTGTATTCAGAACGGAGTGTGAGAACTATGTGAACGGACTGGTGACCAGTCTGGTCTCTGAGAACATCCGGGAAGAAGACCGGGTGATGTTCAAAAATGCCCTATTGTCTTCGTTGATGCAGATTGTAGAAAAGATAGACATTGTAGTGAATACGCCCCGTCTGAAGCATCAGCTGAGCGGCGGCCAGCAGCAATATGGATTGTATAAGACTCAATTTGAAGAGGAATACGACGACGTGCGTATCAGAGAATTGTTGAAACCCTTCAGAAATCAGTCGGAAGACCTGGTAAAGGATGGCAGGTATTCGGCTAGAGAAGCACTCATTCCCATTAAAAATACAGTGAAACAGTTGGCCGGATTCAATCCTAAGCAGAAAGAAGAAGCCATCCGGGAGACAGAAGATACGATTGGCAAACTGAAAGCCGAATATAACGGTGTGCAGGAAGATATAGAAAAACTGGAAACGATACAAAAAAGAAATGAGAATGGTATACATCGCACTGTCGGTGGCCCTGGGCTTTGCCCTGGGATGCACCTATAGAGAACTGATGGGGAGCAGGCGCGGCGCTCCCCGGCCCGCACCGGGCAAGCGAAGAGAAGCGGGCGCGGAGGCAGGGTCCGGAACGGGGAAGACCGAACCGGTGGAGACCGGTGCAGGCGGTTCGTTTGATCTTTCCCGGATAAGCGATCTGTTTGAGAAGTATAAGTTAGATATGAAAGACATCGGGGTGTTTCCGCGGTTATTGAAGTTTATCTGGCAGCAAAGTTACCTTTCCCTGCTACGGCTCTTCGCGGAGCAGGGAGCCTCTCCCGACGCGTTTGCGCGCATCCTCCGTGAAATGAACACACCCTGTCCCGAGATCACTTTCTCCGCAGGCAGCGGGCAGGCTTTTGTGACGGAAGAGCTGCTGAATACTCTGGTCGCGGAAGCAGGCGTTGCGTGTGAGAAGCTGCCTGGCACCGACGACAAAGTACGGTTCCTGTTGATGCTTAGCTACGGAAAAGGGGTGCGGATGCTCAGAGACGAATTCGGAGAGGACTTTGAGGCTTTTCTGGAGGCATATGAGCAGGGCAAAGAGGTGAGCGGCCTGCACGCGGAACTGATGGATGCCATCCGTTCGCGGTATGAGTTTGTATCTTGACACCGGGGGCAGGCATCAGACGGATAAGGGGTGATCAGCTCTTTTCTGTACCAGGATGTCTTTCCGGCAGCCGGATACCCAGTTTGTAGAAATGAACATAGGACTTCTCTTTGCGTATCTTCCCGGGGTCTTCCCCGGTGTCATCCACGGTGAAGTTCAATCCGGGAGCACAGTCGGGATTTGAATAGATGATCAGACAATCCAGGATGCGGCTGTGGTCTTTCATTTTCAGGGCATCATATACCTTCTCCAGGCGGGCATATCCGCTTACCTGACGCACATCCTCTATATTCACTGCGCCGTTTTCGTACCGGGGTTTGTATTTGGCATCTATCACGAACCGGTAGGTCTGTCCGTCTTTTTCTGCGCAAAGCAGGAAGTCGGGTTCCTGCCTGCCGAATTTCCTGTGATAGATGACTTCTCTTTTACCGGGGAATACCTCGCGCAGCTTTTTGTAGACATACAGTTCGAAGAGCTTGCTCATATCGATCCAGAAGGGAGGGGTCAGCACTTGCTGTTCCGTGGTGCGGCTGAGGGTGTAGGAGTACCTCCGGAGGATGAGCAGGGCCAGCCGCAGTGCCTGGTCGTACTCCCGGAAGAGCGGGTTGCTTCGGAAGTTCCTGGCCTTGCGGATATCCACTTCATCGGATACCTGCTCAAAGGCGGGCTGTATGTACCGGATCAGTTGCAGCAGCGGGGCGGTATCTAATCCGGCCCGGTAGCTTTGGATCACCCGCCGGGAAAACCGGCAGGCTTTTTTGAGGATGCGGTTCTCTTCGCTGTCTACCCCGAACTCCTGGTACTGGCAGACGGTGTGGGTATGCCTGCCGCGGGCACCGTTGTCGCGCAGGGTAGGAGAAACGAGTATCTTTCCTTTCACCTTGTTCCGCAGGTTGCGGCAGACGGGATAGTAAGACTTTTTCAGCCCTTTTTGCACCAGGCGGCGGAGTACCTGGAGAAACTGCGCGATGAGCAGCGGGGAGAGGAGGTCTTGCTGCCGGGTGATGCCGATATAGGGCCGGTGGAAGTCGATATGTACCAGCTCTTCGAGGTGGTGGAAGTTTTCCGGCTCTTCCAGGGCTTCGAGCAGCATCTGTATGTAGTGGGTCTCTACTCCCTGTTTGTCGAGCTTGGGCAGTACGCAGATCTTCAGGTCGCTGCTGTCGCGGTCTACCCAGTCTACCCCAACGAAGTAGGAGGTACGGAAGTGAAAGTTCGCTTCTCCGGGACTGTAGCGGATGTCGAAACACATCTCCTCCTTCCCCTGGCGCGGTACCGTGCGCCGGTAGCCGGGATGTTGCGGGTCGAGTCTGTTCCGGCACTCCTCCCTGAGCTCGCTGAAAAGGGGAGAAGCATCCTTGTATCCGTGCTGTTCGTAGATCTCGATCATAAGGTGGCCAGGGAATGTTGTAGTAATTCGTGGATTTTGTCTTCTACCTCTTTCGTGTCTTTGAAAATGCCGTCTTTGAGATACTCCCTGAGGATGGGCACGATCTCGTACCGGAGGCGCATGTCCGTAAGGTCCCGGCCGGCTTTGTCTCTCATGAGGAAGTAGCTGTGCCCGATCCAGACATCTTCGGGGCGAAACTCTTCGGAGAGGCAGTCCGCGGGTTGGAGCCGGCAGTTCCGGTTTCTGCGGTACTCTTCCACATTTTTTATAAAGAGTTCCGATACCCGGGTGAAGAGTTCGGTATCGAATCCGCTCACCTCCAGCAGCTCGGGCAGCATATCTATGAAAGCAAAGCGGCGGCGGATGGCATAGTCTATCTGCCCCACGCTGCGGTCGGCCGTGTTCATGGTGCCGATGATATAGAGATTGGGAGGAAGCACCAGGCTGTTGTCTCCATCTACGGCATACATGCTTTCTACACGCTCTCCCCGGTATTCCAGCGCGTAGATCAGTTCGCCCAGTACCACAGGCAGGTTGGCCCGGTTGATCTCGTCGATGATCAGGACGTAGTTTTCCAGTTCCACCTTTTCTACGGGGGCATCCTGTGCGGATTGCGGTCTGAATTCCTGATAGAGTTGCATCATGCGGGTAAAGTAGGTGGCATGCGTTCGGGTGAGGGGAGCGATGCCCGGCACATTTTTTACCTGGGCTTTTTCGGTGACACCGGCTTCGGCTATTCTCTCCAACTCGGCATATTTCATGTTCAATCCGTTGGGATGAGCATTCCAATTGTCTCCTTTGTAGGTGAAGCGGGTGTCGTCGTATTCCGAGAGGTAGACATGGGGAGTCAGGGGGAACCTGCCCTGTTCGTCTATCTGTCCCTGGACAAACTCGATGAACCGGTCCCATCTGTTTTTCTGCTCCACGACCTCTTGTAGGTGGTTTGCCCCGGAAAGGAGGTGAAGCTGCCAGTTGCGCGCTGCTTCGCGGGCAAAGGCTCCCAGGATCTTGTCTATGGTTTTGTACTGGGGGGTGCCTGCGTCGGAAGCCTCTACTACCATGCCCCGTACAAAGTCTTCGTAGGCGTAGGAGGGGTGGAACTGTACTAGACAGCACCGGTTGCTCTGCCGCAGACGGCTTGCCTGTGTGGTTTTGTTGCGGGATACCTGACCGCAGATGAGTCCTTCGGCCAGGTCTTTGGCGGTATAGGTCTTTCCGGTGCCGGGCGCGCCCTGCAGGATGATCTGCTTTTTGTGTTCCAGTACCTGCCGGAGGGTTTCTGATGTTTCGTTCATGGGGTTTTCTTCTTCTTCAAGGTAATTACTTATGCTTACGTAGGGAGACAGGTTGTTCCGGTTGGGAAGAGAGACTCCTTTGTACATCCGGAAATTCTCTATGCGGAAAGGCTCTCCGATCTTTATAAATTCATCGGTCAGGAACATCGCCGCAGCGGTGCGGCTTCCGTCCTGGTAATCTTCTGCCTGTTCGCTGTACCAGATGGGGGTTTTCTTTTTCCACGCTTCCCGCTTCTCATCGTAGTGCCGGGCCATGCAGAAGTCTGTCACCCGTGCCCGGTGGGTCACCTGTCCGTATGTGGCGTAGTAGAGGTAGAAATATCCGTCTCGCTGTATTTTTTTCCGGAGTGCCTCCTCGGTTTCGTTGCCACCTACGGGGCGGGGTTTCCACCAGAGCACCCCGTAGTCTCTGTCTTGTATTTCGCGGTAAAACTGATCTTTCCAGTTGCCATTGTCACGTGCCACCAGTCCGCTGATCTCTTTGTGCCAGATATCCCGCAGGGCATAGAGGAGGCGGGTATACAGGCAGGTGCGGTTGTCTTCGTTGCGGACCGCGATGTCCAGTGGGGCGAAAAACTCGTTTACATCTTCTGTGAAGGTGGCTCCGTTGTACGGTTTGTGGAACAGGTGCACAGCGATCAGGTTGCGGTGGTCTGCACTTAAGATGTTGATAGACTCTCCGGGACGATTGATGAACTGGAAAGTAGAGTGAATGGAGGGCCGTATCCCTCCTTTGCCTGTCCGGTACTTGATCAGTTGTCCGAACCAGTGGTGCTGGCGGATGCCGGCATTGGCGATCACCCGCTTGTCCGGATACTCGTTGTATTGGTTTTTATCTTTGGCATGTACGTCGCAATAGGCCACCAACCGGAGAATCAGGGTGTAGAATTTCCGGATGTCCGGATCTTCTTCCGCCGCTTCCTGAATCTCCGCGTAGGTAAGGGTGGCCATCTTGTCCCAGAACCCGGGATCGTCTTTTTTGTAGTTTATGTATGCATCGAAAGCCTCTCTGGCTTTGGCAAAGTAAAACTCTTCGGAAGAAGCGATCTTCTGAAGTTCCTCTGTCTGGGCCAGGGTACGTATTCTTTCTTTGAGAGCTTCGGTGAGCATGGTATTTTATTCTTCTTTACATCCTACTTGTCCGTTCATCAGCATGGGTAAGAGCCAGTCGCGCAGGGAGGCGAGGTGGAGGTTTTCTGCTAATAATTTTTGTTTTTTCTTTTCGATATTCTGCATAAACGAATAAAAAGCCGATACCACATCTTCAGAAGGAATTACCGACCAGTAAGAATGAATGAAACTTTCGAATAAAAGATTTTTGATACCGCTTGTTTTTCCTTCATAGCCAAAAAATACATTATGATTATATAGC
>JAJBTC010000033.1 GCA_020861095.1 Bacteroides sp. | reverse complement strand
GAATATATTTATACCTTCAATCTTTTATTACCCCCATACTTATATTATAAATAGTTTTTGTTAAAATAAAACTGTATCATTTTTCAATGAGAGTAATTCCATCTATACAGAATTGTGCAGGTGTATTCATCCATACCTCATCATTAAATTCTGTGTTGTCAGTGGAAGCTAATTCAAACATTAAGTAATTTGCTGACTTAATAGATGTAAGATCAACCCATTCCCAATCTTTTAATAAGATTCTTTTTCCTTCTCTATAGTCCGCAAGATAAACTTCTACACTACCAATTTTAGAATTTGCTGAGTTATATCCATGAATGGTCAGTTTGAACCAATCACCATCTCCAAACTCTTTTACTTCACCCCAACCTACATTCATATCTTTTATAGCTAAATAGGCGTATACAGAATTGGTTACCCATAATCCTTTTATCTCATAGGTTTCCGGGTTATTTATACGGATTGCTGCAGGCTTGGTTATATCGATAAAAGACGTCAGGTAGGTTGCTTCAAATTTCCCTTTTCCTGTAATTGCAGATAAATTGTTATAACCAGGAGTGGTTAAGTCAGTTTGATTGGTATAAGTAAATCCACTGGCTACACCTGGGCTGTAATAATAATAATAGTCTAAGGTTAAAAACTCATCAGAATCCTGGAAGGTAGTTTTGTAATAAGAATAATCTTCTTCCTTTATTTCTTCTCCTTTATCCGTAGTGAAAGAGGATTCTTTTTCTGTAAGTAGTTCTTCAAAACTAACAATTACTTCTACTTTTTCTTCTTCATCAGGATCAGGTAGTTGATCATCTTTGTCACAACTGGTTACAGAGAATAGAAAAGTAAGCAGGAAAAACGGTAAAATTAACTTTTTCATGTTCATCATTTTAAAATGTTTGTTTGAGTATCTATTATTCAATTCATATTCGTTATTTCTTAGTAATGCAGATCTTCCACGGTTTGTATTTCCGTAGAGACTTCCCCTGTCCATCCCATCTGTTGGTTCACGGCTGTGTAGATCCTGACAAAGTCGATGCCATCCAGTTGCACCGGGTTGCCCTGGCTATCTACCGCCCAGTCTATGTTGAACTGGCAGAGTTCGGTGCTGTTGGGATGGTTGTCTGCGTATCCCCACGGAAAACAATAACTTACCCAATTGTCCGTTCCGTTGGTTCCTTCGTTGATGCCGTTATCCGGCAGACGATCTCCCCGGAACGTGATCTCATCCGCTTCGATCCACAACGGATAATAGGTATCCTGCAGGTGGGCACTGTTGCGGTAGATATATCCTTCTCCTCCCTGATTGTCTGTCCAGTATACATCGGCGTTTGCCGGATCGGGGCGGTAATAAGTGATCTCATACCCGCGGATCACTTCCGGCGCATCGTATTCGCTTCCTGCCAGTTCGTACCACTCATCGTCGGGCAGACCGTTGCCGTTGGTATCTTTCGACACCCATACGATGCCGGGTTCCGAACTTCCGGCCAGCGCCCCTGTACCCGAAACATACATATTGTAATAAGCATTGCCATAGATCTTCAGATCGTACTCGCCCGGAACATTGGGTACGGTATGATCGAACCCCACTACTACGTAGCCTCCGAAACCTCCCAGTGAGAGTAGCGAGCGACTTTGCAGACGTTCGGTAGCATATTCCAGTACCTCTTCGCAGGTATAGCCTTCGCGATAGGCAGAGGTGGTGGTATTGATAAACTGTCCCGGAGCAGGTACATACTCCCATACCTTCTGCGCATAGGCCGGGTTGGTATCTGCCTCGGAGCCGCTGCCACCTCCGGATTGCGAACTGCGGTCGCTGAATACCACACCGTTGGGGTTGAGCCCGACGTTGTCTATCCGGAACTGCAACTCTCCCTGCGGATTGAAGCAAAGCACATCTCCCGTGACCTGGTAGTCGTACGCGTCGGTCAGGTAGATATTCCCGTTGAAGGGGTTGACCTGTATGCTGAAAGGGGTATGGATCCGGGTGCCGTCTGTAACGAAAGACTCCCGCACGATCTGTCCGGTATGCAGGTTCACCACTTTGGTGCCAGACTCCTGCGTGCCGGAAAGGGTATAGGAGAGGTAGGCCAGTTGGTCGTTGATGGCAAAGTTCAGTACTTTTTCTTCATACACCTGCGTCACCACATCGGTCTGCGCGTCGATCTGTACCAATTGATACTCCCCTTTTTCAATCTGCTCTCCACGGATGGCTACATATACATAGCCATACTCATCGGCACGGATAGGCCCGGGATTGGGCCCCACTTCGATGCGGCGGGTTTCTGTGAAGGTCGGGATATCTATGACCGATACGGTGCGGTCTACTCCGGTGGTGGAGGCATCCAATCCGCCCGAATTGGAGACGTAGAGTTTTCCGTTCTGTACACAGATGCCATCCGGGTTGCGACCTACGGACAGGTATGCTTCCACAGCTAAGGAGGCCGTATCTATCCGTGCTACTGTGCCGTCGTAGGAGCAGACGTAGGCTTTCCGGCCTTCGAAAGCGATGTTGCGTGGCTGGCGGGAAGAGCCGTTGTCGGTAAATAGAGGTACCTGCCCTACGGAGACTCCGGTGAGCAGGTCGATCACTTCGATCTGGCTGGAGACATTCACCACGATGTAGAGGCGATCTCCATAGATGGCCATGTCGTTGGCCGTATCGCCCAGGCCCCGGCGGTTGATCTGCCGGAAGTAGTCTGTTGTGGTGGTATTGTTCCGGAACGAATGATGCGCCAGACTACTGTTGTTGAGGTTGAACAGCCCTTCACAAAGGATGTAGATCTCCTCTGTGCCACTTTCTCCGCTGTCCCCGCCACCGACAGGTTGGTTGCGGTCTTCCATATCGTCACATCCCTGTATGAACAGGAGGCACAATGCGAAGAAAAGCCAGAGAACAGAAGCCGGTTTGTAGGCAAACATAGGCAATGGTTAATAGATGACCTGCAGGGTAGCCCTTACCGAGCGCCCCGGCATGGGGAAGTTTCTGACAATCTCATAGTTCTTATCGGCTACGTTAAGCACCTCGACCGATAGAGAAAGTTTACTCTCTCCCGCCGTGAAATCGCGGCTGGCGGAGAGGCTGTGATCTGTATAGCTGGCAAGACGGTTTTCTGTAAGATTCTGTCCCAGCATGTATCGTTTGCCCGAATGGAGCAGGGAGTAGGAGAGGTGGATCCAGGGAGTTTCGATACCCGCCTGTCCCGATCCCGATACACGGGGAGTATAGGCGATCTGATGTTTGTAGGTCTTGCCGGCAGGATCGGTGATATCCAATGCCCGTTGGTAAGAGTAGTTTCCCGACAGGTACACAGCCATCCGACGGACAGGCCGTGTGCGCAGACTGGCGGTCACATCTACTCCTCTGATCTCTACTTCTCCCAGATTGACCATGCTCCAGATAAATATATTCTTGGTAGGGATGGCCAGGATCTTGTCACTGACCCGGTTGTAGTATCCGTCGGCCGTCGCGGAGAGAAAAGAGACCGGTCCGCCAAAAGAACGGGACCAGGTGATGCCCGCGTTGTATTGCCGGGTGCGCTCGGGGAGCAGTCCGGTGTTTCCGATCTGTCCGTAGTACAGGTCGTTGAAAGTAGGCATCCGGAAGATCTCCTTGTAGAAAAAACGGATATGTAACTCTTCTGCCGCGAGCGGTTTCAGGGTGAGACTCGCATAGGGAGTGAGCCGGTGTCGGGTTCCGGCCGACTCTCCCCGGGAGGTGCGGTCGTGCACCAGCGTAGCCAGTGCCGAGGCGGAGGCGGTGAGCCAGGGAGAGGTGTATTTCCCGGAAAGGGCTCCATAGCCGGTATAGCGGGTAGGAGAGGCGAAATCGGTCAGGTTGGCGTTCATAGACTGTATGCTGCCGTCTGTAGCCACAGAAAAAGAGAGTCTTTCTAAAGGTCGGTAGAGTGCGGTGGCAGACAGGTAGTACTCCTGTTGGTA
This sequence comes from Bacteroides sp., assembly GCA_020861095.1. Classification (GTDB taxonomy): domain Bacteria; phylum Bacteroidota; class Bacteroidia; order Bacteroidales; family Bacteroidaceae; genus Bacteroides. Next base: position 12,550 of record JAJBTC010000033.1, on the reverse strand, counting down.
GTAGCTATTGTCTGTAGCTCCTGTGGTGCTTTTGGTATCCGGGTCTAAGTAACGCTGGTAGTTCCAGTTCCACTTGGCCAATGTCTGGAAAGCCCATTGGGTGTTGAACTCCTTTTTGTAATGGCTTTGCAGGAACAGGGTTTTGTCCCACAGGTGCTGTGAGGCGTAGTCGTAATACAGGGTGGTTGCTCCCGGCAGTCCGCGTGACGATTGGTAGTAATAGGCCTTGATGCGCCATTGTTCTGTAGAAGAGAACTGTCCGATGGCGGAAACTTCGGTCCGGAAGGTATGGACCTGGGTGTTTTTCCGTTTTTCGCGGGAAGTACTGTCGTTCTCTTGTCCGTAGTGTTGGGTATATCGGTAGCGGCCGTCGGCAGTCATCCCTTCGCTGCTCACAACGGCAGACCATTGCCGGCTCAGTCTCTGTCCGATGTGTATGGCCGGATTTATCAATCCCCAGGAGCCGGTCTTGAAAGAGGCGGAGAGGTTGGTGTTCTTGCCCGACCGGAAGTAAGGAGTTTGCGTGCGTATGTCCAGCAGTCCGGCAGAGGCGATCTGTCGGGCTGCCTGGAAGATCTGGTCGCTCTGGCCGTTGCTCAGGGAGAGGCGGTCTACATTTTCTAAGGAGAAACGGCCGATATCGATCTGTCCGGTTTGTACATCCGTAAGGGTGATGCCGTCGTAGCTGATGGCCGTATGTTCGGCTCCCAGGCTGCGCAGTGAGACGGTTTTCAATCCTCCGATGCCACCGTAGTCCTTGACATTGACCCCTGCGAAATGCTTGATCGCATCTGATAGCTGCACTACCTGCAGGTTGCGCAACCGATCGCCGGAGAGCTCCTGCAGGGGAGTGGCCGATCGGGTCTCCCGGATATGGAAAGGATATGAAATGATCACTTCGGGCAGGGTATGGATGCGGGTGGTATCCACTTCGGCAGACTGAACGCTCTGAATGCTCTGGGCCGGCAGGGACAGACAGCAGCCGTATATACCCAGCAGGCACATACACAGGGAGTGATATGTAGGGAATCGGTATGTCCTTTTCATTTTGTTTTTGTAAATGTGTCCGGACGAAATCCCTTCGGCCGGACACTTTAAATAAACTTGGCAGAGTTTATTTACATCCGGAAATACACGAATGTATACTTTCTTTGAATAAATAGGGATGAATGAAATGACGGATCTACAGACCCGGCTCATTAGACTCAACGCTTTTTCCTCGAAAGCATGTGAACTCAGATAGGCATGGCAGGTTTTCTGACTTGTTTCCACAGACAAGCGCCTTCCCGGGATATTCCCAGTGGCAAATGGTAAATTGCTTGCTATGTAGATGAAACTTACAGCAGCGGGACTGTTCAGGACTTTCACCTGATTCCCTTTTCATCCGCCCTTTGCAGAAAGGGTACGGAACCAATGCGGTGCAAAGATAAGGAGTTTTTCCGGAATAGCAAGTGCGGGTATGGGAAATTAGATGGGTAAAAGAGGAAGACAAATATGGATTGTAGGTTTGATCCGGATGAATATAATTTGTTGAAGTTTACTTATCGCAAGTGAATGCTCCTGATTCATTGTATATATCATGCTTTGCTATGTGGTAGAACCGGGTTATACCATGTATATATAAGTGTATCCATAAAATGATTTTTTATTCTTTCGTCTACAGAGAAGGGGATTACCTGTAGAGACGCAAAGAGATTTACGATTGGACGATGTACCATGTACGATGTACGATTTACGATTGAAATTACATTTTGTAAATTCCTATACATTACATTTCATATGCAAACATACGAGACGCATATTTGCGTCTTCATGATGTATGTCCAGTAAAGGGCACGCGTCTCCGCGGTACACGTCCAACAAAAAAGCATCCCCTATGGGCTAAGTATTTCCATTCGGCATGCTGAGACGCAAATATGCGTCTCTACAACGGTATGATATCATGTATTTTCAATCGTACATCGTACATCGTACATGGTACATCGTCAAATCGTAAATCTCTTTGCGTCTCGTATGTTTGCATCTAACATGTAATGTATGGGGATTTACAAAATGTAATTTCAATCGTACATCGTAAATCGTTAAATCGTAAATCTCTTTGCGTCTCTACAGGGGGCTTTCAGTAATTGGGATCGTTGTGTGATCTTGGTGTTTTTGTATCTCTATTCTTTTTTTTGCCTGGCCCTATGAATCCATATACAGGAGTGTATGACAGATCAGAAATAGGTCCGCAGGTATTGATTGATCTGGTGGAGATCGGCATCCTTAAGGATCACTTTCTTGTCTTTATCCAACAGGTAGAGAGAGGGGATCGCTTTGAGATCGTACAGGTTTTTATCTCTCATCGTGAGTGTCTTGTCATACCCGTTGATCCATTCAGCCGGGAAATCGCCCACGTGATTTTTCCATTCATCCAGTTCTTCATCCGGATAGATGGCCAGTATCTTCAGTTTGTTTTTAGACTGAAGGCTGTTGAGTACCAGTGAATTCTTCATATCCCGCGTCGTTTCTTCACAGGAATGGCATCCGGGATTGTTGATGTATATAATCACAAACTCTGAGGGAATGCTATGCAGTGTGCCCGTGGCTCCGGAAGCCAGTGTATAGGTAAAGTCTAACGCAGTAGTACTGACCCGGTTTTTCTGTGCCAGTTCCAGCGAGGCTGTCGGACGTATCTTCTCTGTATCACTCAGCAGCGGTGAGTCGATCATACACTCGAGTACAGGGATATAAAACTCTTCGTTGCGCATCGGTGAATTGGGATCGTGAAGGTATGTTTCCGCCAGATCGGTGAAATAGGTCAGCATCTCTTTTCCGGTAGATGTCTTTGTCATAAATTGTTTGATGGATTCCTGGGCAGCAGGCAGGGGTACATGACCCAGAAGATCTATATAATCTACAAAGGCCTGTTCGGAGATCTCCGGATGCTGCGTATAACGGATGTCGTTGAAATCAAAATTGTCCCAATAGTGAAAAGCCAGAAAGTCGGCACGCATTTCGGGAGAATCGAGCATTTCGGGGATCTCCGGTAGCGTAAAAGCCGATACTGCCGTATCCTGTGGTGTTTGCTCCGGATTCTGTCCGGTTGCATTGCTGTTTTTGCATCCTGTGATGAAGAAGAGTAATATTACGGAAAGAAATTTCACCGTTTTCATCTTTGTACATTTTAGGTATTCCGCACAAAGATAGGATATTTCGGATTTCCTTTGTTCTTTCCCTTGAAAATATTTCGTGTTGGATAGCTGTCTTTACCTGGCCCGACAGGAAAATAAAGTGACGTTTTTTTAGTTCTCTTTTTCTTTGGCCAGCGTAAATATGAATTCGAGTCCGCCTCCGTAGTTGTTCTTGGCCGAGATGGTACCGCCATGGATAAGGACCGCGTTTTTCACAATGGCCAGTCCCAGGCCCGTACCTCCCAGTTTGCGGGAACGGCCCTTATCTACCCGGTAGAAGCGTTCGAACAGGCGACTGAGATGCTCCGGAGCTACCCCTATGCCGGTGTCGCGGAAACTGAAATAATAAAAATTCTCATCTTCACGGAAACAACGGATCACGATCCGCACATCATTCCCGGCATACGCAATGGCATTGTCCATCAGGTTGCGGAAGATGGAATAAATCAGCGAGTAGTTGCCCCGTATCCTTATCTGGTCTTTCAGCAGATTGTCTACGGTAATGGCTTTCTCTTCCAGCTCTAAGGCCACTTCGTTGGTAATGCTTTCTACCAGGCGGCTGATATCTACAGACTCCATTTCTATCATGCCCACTGCCTCGTCCATGCGGGTAAGCACGGAGATGTCCCGCAGAAGCCGGCTGAGCCGGTTGCTTTGCGCGTAGCAACGTTCCAGAAAGAGACGTATCTTTTCGGGAGGAATGTTGTCATTACTCACAATGGTCTCCAGATACCCCTGAATGCTGCTGACAGGGGTTTTCAGTTCATGGGCAATGTTTTGTGTGAGTTGCCGTTTCAGCCGGATCTGCTCCTCCTCCAGCGTGATGTCGTTGATGGATATTTCGAAACTCAGGTCCTGGAAGATGATACACTCTATCGTGAACAATCGTCCGTTTTTGTGGATAGTGATAGACATGCGTTTCTCTTCCGTGCCTATGGGACGCCGTTGTACCTTATCTATATATTCTACCATTTCTCTGAATTCGACAATGGAAAATACCTCTTCTGCCTGTTCGAGGTTGGAGTCTGAGATCAGGTTGATGTATTGTGTGAACAGGTTGTTGACAAGGATCTCTTGCTTATCCCGGCTGAATACTCCCAGCCCTTCGTGAGAGATCTGCAGGTGGGTGATCAGTTTTTCCCGTTCGATATATAGTTCATCGGTAGTCTCATGGAGTCGTTTGTAGATCTGAATGATGTGTTGAGAGATCTCTCCCAGTTCATTGTCCGGAAAAGCGGCATGGATATCCATGTCGACAGGCATGTTGCGGTCGGCCTGCATAGCAAATTCCCGCAACCGGTTGATGGAAGTTCCGAGACGGTGGGTAAAGTTGTAGAAAATGAAGATCAGCAACAAAGTGATGATACCGGTGAACCACAAATAGTGCGGATCAGCCTTCAGGGTATTGGTCAGCTCCACATCATAGGGGAGGGCTGTGCGGAGGATATACTCATCGAACGACGTAGCCGAGTAGAAACAGGCAATGCCTGTGCTTTCCGACGTACGCCTGACATCGTATCCGCTGCCCTGCTCAAGTGCTTGCCGGATCTCCGCGCGATCGATGTGATTGGCCAGGTTCTCTTCATCTTCGAAACTATCGTAGAGTACCTTCCCGTCTTTGGCTATCAGCGTGATGCGCAGACCTTCGGGCACCTGGGTATACAGGTAGTGTTCCGGGACGATGGAGTCGATGGAGTTCACTTCCAGAATGTTGTGCAGGCGGTAGTTGTAGTCCTGTAACTGCAGATGCAGCAGATCTACTTTATAGGCCTTTTCACGTTGATACTGATAGACGATAAAGGAAATTGCGAATATCAGGAACAGGGAGATGACCGAAAAGAAGAGTTTGCGGCTGAATGAGAAAAAACGTTTTTCTATGCTTATTACCATATATGTCTGAATACAGTATCCGCGGTGTCAGCGGATGATGGATCAATTACTCTGCTTCGAAACAATATCCATACCCCAGCCGGGTCACGATCTGCTTGCCATAACTCCCTATCTTTTTACGCAAGCGGGTGATGTTGACATCAATGGTGCGGTCCAGTACATATACCTCGTCGCTCCAGATGCGGCCCAGGATATCTTCGCGGGAGAAGACCCTTCCTTTGTTAAGCAACAACAGATGCAAGATCTCAAACTCCTTTTTGGTCAGGGAGATCTCTTTTCCTTCGATGCTCACCTTTTTCTTGCTGACATCCAGTACCAGCGATTCGTAAGAAAGTTGTTCGGGCTGTCGGGTAGTCCCTTCTGTAGCCGTACGCCGGAGCACGGCTTTGACCCGGACCAGGACTTCCCGTATGGAGAAGGGTTTGGACACATAATCGTCTGCTCCCAGGTTGAAACCGGTCACTGTATCGTTTTCCGTGTCTTTCGCGGTGATAAATATAATAGGTATATGTGCCGTTTTCTTGTCCTTCTTCAGTATACTTGCCATGCGGAATCCGGAAGTCTCTCCCATCATGACATCGAGCAGGAGAAGATGGTAAGGGGTCAGATCCAGCTTGAGGGCCTCTTCTGCCGAATGGGCCGTATCTACCAGGTACCCTTCATTTTCCAGGTTGAATTTCAGGATCTCACACAGATCTTCTTCGTCGTCGACCACTAATATACGATAATCATTCATACGGTTATTCTTGTTAAATAAGTAAAGGTAATGGATAGTTTGTTTACAAAGTTAAGTTTTATTTTTTTCCGCAACAAAGATGAAGCCTTTTTGTTACGGAGAGGTGAAACACGTATTACGTTTTTGTGACAAAGGATGTAGAAGCGGTTGTTTGTTACGGAGATAGGCGGAAGTTCGCGATCGGTGTATAGATACGATGGTAAAGACCAGATGGAAAAAATATAGATGGAAACTGTTGGGAAGCCTGTTGCTGCTTCTGTTGGGGTGGGGGGGTATGGAGCCTGTTCAGCTCGGTCTATCTGCGGGATGACTTTGAACTCGTGGACGAACTGGGAGGTAATTTCTTTCCTTCGGCTCTTCTTTCCGTGGCTACGACCGGTGCCCAGGTGATTCTGCCGGCCGATCCTGTCTATCTGGGTGATGCCAGATCCGGGGTTTCCATCCGTCTCCGTTCGCGGGGGCTTATACCCGGGTACGGATCGAACTGGCGGAGACTGATTTTTATTTTCAGTCTGTCTCCGAATTTATCCTGGCCAGGCCTTATACGGAGTATACGATCTATCCGGATATCCTCTGGAAGTACGAACGGCTGCGCGACCAGAAACAACCTCAGCCGATGAATGTCCGTATCAGTGTGGAGAGGAACGATAAAATGCTGGGACAGCGTGCCCGTACCTATTCCATGCGGAGTATCAATGAATGTCTTCTGGGATATATAGGCAGCGATATGAAATACCATGATACCAGTGTGTTCTTTGCTGCGTATGTGAATGAAGATCATCCGATGATCGACCGGTTGCTCAGAGAAGCATTAGATACCCGCATTGTGGATCGCTTTCAGGGAGTTCAGAGTGAGCGTGACGGCGCGGTAGACCGGCAGGTCTACGCGTTGTGGTATGTGTTGCAGAAGCGTAACTTCCGTTACAGTTCCGTTTCTACAACCAGTCTTTCCAGCAACATTGTGTATTCACAACGGGTACGTACGCTGGACGACGCGCTGGAGATGTCGCAGATCAATTGTGTGGATGGCAGTGTATTGTTTGCCTCTCTGCTTCGTGCCATCAGTATTACCCCTGTATTGATCCGTGTGCCCGGTCATATGTTTGTCGGATATTATACGGATGCTTCGCACGAAGAACTCCATTTTATTGAGACGACGATGATCGGTGATGTGGATCTGGACGAATTCTTTCCGGACGAAAATTATGATGAAACGGCACGGCGGAAAACCCCGGCACAACTCTCTCTGTTCACGTATGAGAAGGCGAAAGAGTATGCCTGTCGCCTCTATTACGACAACAAAGACGATATCCATGGCGGAGAACTGAACTATATGTTCCTGGAGATCTCCAATGAGGTGCGCCGGGACATTCAGCCCCTGGGAAAGTAACTATATAGGAAAGCCGGTTCGTGCGAACCGGCTTTCCTGATCATCATCTGATAAATGAAGACCGATCGTAGATCTTCATTTTTTTCTTTGTTTCATTCTGCTATATCCCACCATACAGGACAGGCAAGAATGGTTGTTTCAAAGGCTTCCGGATGCGATTCTCTCAGGTTGATTCCATTCCTGTCCATCTCGATCGAGGCTTGTCTGAAACGGCGGAACCAATAGCCTTCGTCCTGTGGATTGCTGGACTTGAAGTTACGGGCACTTTCCGCGTCGAACTCTGCCGGGCGGTCATATCCCGGATATACGACCCCGAAATCTTTTATATTCCCGGCGCTGTAATTGAATCTTCGCATATCGTTCCAGTTTTGTATGGAGAACGAACAGGCTATGAATTTTTGTTGCATGATCTTTGCCATCGTCAGTTCCGTTCCGTTCTGTGCCACGGCGGTGCTTGCCAGGAAAGCATCTATCTCATCATCGGGAATAATTTCTTTGCCATATATGGTCTGGTCATATTCTTTTAATTTTTCATTCATCAGTTCCATATGGGCCCGGATTCCCTCTTTATAGGCAGTCAGTGCGCTACCTGTTTGTCCCAGACGGAAATAACATTCTGCTTTCATGAAGCAGACTTCCGGATAACACATCAGATGGGCGGGAGCATCGGCACGTGTATAAAAGGTTCCTGTGGAAATGATCTGTGGAGTGGCTCCGAAATACCGATCGGCAATGTATCGGTCATCGTTCGGATCTCCGGGCAGCCCCGTTACCCAGGATCCGTGTTCCGAATAGATAGGTATATAGATCGAATCTCCTTTTCTGGCCGGATTGGTTGTGGTAGATGCCCAGATATCTATGGCAGGATCCAATACCACACCATCGAGGAAGTTTATAGCGGTCGATTCACTGGAATTGTATACGTTGAATAGTACAGGACCTCCTGCATTGCGTATGTCGCTGTACATATCTATTCCTTGTGTGAGCCGATATTCCAGCGTACCGTTCGGGTTGCGGAACTGTGCGCTGGGAGCCATGCGTGTGGTACGCGGGTCCTGTATGCCACTTCCACCGGTAAATGTATGGGTCATCAGATCCAGATACCATTTGGTGAGGCGGCTGCTGGTATTGGTCATATTGCCGAAAACGGTGGATCTGAGGTCCGATTCCTGGGAGAGTTGTGAATTTCTGTAACGCATGATTGTGTTGTCGGCATTGGATTGTATGCCTTTATCCAGAAGGTCTAAGACATCCTGAGGGTCGAAGTCGCTCTTTTTCGATGTATTTAATTTCCAGCGGGCTTTCAGCGAATAGGCCAGTCTGATCCACTTTTCCGTATCGCCATTGTTCCAGATATCTCCTTCAGAAAGAGGTTCTGCTGTCACCGCCTGCTCGCGTTGCAGGTTTTCAATGGCTTTGTCCAGCATGTCCATGCAGCCTTTGTAAATAGTTTCCCCGTCATCGAATTTCGGTGTGATATTTTCTCCTAAAGCATCTGTGTAAGGCATCTCACCGTATAGATCCAGCATGGTCATAAATCCCCACGCGTGGATGATCTGGCCGGCTCCCAGATAGTACCAGGCTTCTGTCTCTTCTGCTTTCTCAAAGAGGTCCGGTAAGTTGGCTGCTGTGTAAACAAACCAGTATTGATACGGTGCGGTATAAGACCCTGAATTCGGATCCCACTTGATGAGTTTGTCATTGTCTGCGCTGGCAGAGGTCTTTGCCATATTTCCTGTGATCCAGCAGGTACGTATACCGGAGAGTTCATAGGCTGTACAAAAGTTAGTGAGCAGAGAACGCAGACGCAGAGAAGCAGAAGGAACTTTACTGTTCGGGTTGTTTGGGTTGTCATTTATATCCAGATAATCGGAACAACTTCCCAGGCAGATGGCCAGGACAATTGTAAGACAAGGAATTATCTTTTTCATGATTCAGTGTATTTATGTATAAACTTAAAATGTAACATTGATACCGAACGACATACCTGCGGTTGCGGGTACGCCACAATAGTCAATACCTACAGAGCTGGGACCGATCACTCCCGATCCGGCGGCACTGGTTTCCGGGTCCATTCCTTTGTAATTAGTCCACACCCATAGATTGGTACCGGTAACGTTGGCGCTCAATGCTTTTATACATTTTGTTTTAGTCAGCAATTTACGGGGGAACGTGTAACCCAGACTGATGGAACGGAGACGCAACCAGTTTGTCTTTGTAGCATAATTCGACGTTTCTCTTCCGTAATAAGTTGAATAATAGCTACGGATAATGTTCTTACCACTTATCCGGTTCGGATCGTTGGCATCTACCTCCTGGCTATAGTCGGACAGATTATAGTATGTATCGGCATGGAAATTATAGGTAACAGGTGTATAGCTCCGGCTATCGTCTGCATGTATGGTCTCTGTGACACCCGATAGGGTGATGCTTTCTCTGTTTGCACTCCGTATGCTGGTACCCTGACCTGTCATGAAATATTCGGTACCGTTGTACACCAGTCCTCCTATGCGGAAATCAAAAAGAAAGGATAAGTTCCAGTTCTTATAAGTCAGGCTGTTGTTGAAACCTCCCAGGAGTTTGGGCTCCCGGTTTCCAATGTAGTGATTGTCTGTCCCATCGTAAGTAGGCATACCTGTTTTCGCGTCTAAGATCACATTCCCGTCCGGGTCACGATCCCATTTGCTACCGGCGAGTGCCATGAAGTCGCCATTGTTGAATGAGGCCGATTTTGCACTTCCCACCTGGGTATCGGTCACATACAGTATCTCAATCCCATCCAACAGATCGTTTACTTTACCACGGTTGCCCGATAAGTTCAGTGTGGTTTCCCATTCAAAATGGGTTGTCCGGACGGGTGTGGCATTGATAGATAATTCCATTCCTTTGTTGGTGATATCCGCCGCATTGGTGGTCATGAAGATATAGCCGTTTGCCTGACTGGCCCGGGGGCTGAGCAACTGATTGTAACTTTTGTTGGAGTAGTAGGTGAAATCAAACCCTGCCCTGCCCTTGAGAAAGCGCATTTCCAGCCCCAATTCAATGGATTTCGTGGTTTCAGGTGTCAACGTCGGATTTCCCTTGGTCCAATAGTTGCTCAGTCCATTTCCGCTGATCGTCAGATCCGGTTCCCAGAGATAGGTATTGGTCACATAAGGGTCTGCGTCTTTTCCTACTTTGGCCCAGGAAGCACGGAGTTTACCAAAAGAAAGTATTTCATTTTCCGGCAACAATTCACTGAAGACCAGGCTTCCGCCTACAGAGGGGTAGAAATACGAGCGGTTCTCTACAGGTAGTGTAGAGGTCCAGTCGTTACGGCCTGTAACAGTCAGGTAAGCGAGGCTTTTATAGCCCACGCGGAATTCTCCATAAGCACCTACCAGGCGTTTGCGGCTTTTGCTTTGTGTCATCTTACGGTCTGTTTCCGCAGTGTTGTTGATAGAATAGAACTCGTCCACTACAAAGTTCCATCCCATACGCTGGTAAGACTGATTTTTGATATCTTCCACAGAGTTACCTACCAATAGGTTCAGATCAAAGTCGTGAATGGTTTTGTTGAAACTCATCATAAAATTAGAGGTCAGGTATTCATACGTATAGTCGTTCTCACTGACCATCCCTCTCTGCCAGAGCAGACTGACTCCGGATCCTGCTTCAATCACTCTACGGGTATCTGTCGTATAACGGTCTGTTCCTGCCGTATAGCTGATATTCCACCAGTCGAATATATCCGCGGAAAGTTTAAAGTTTCCGGTGAATCGGGTTGTCTTGTCTTTTACCCTGTTTCTGTTGACGATCCAGTACGGGTTGTCGATGTCACTTGCCAATAATTGTCCGGGAAACATACGATATTTTGTACCGTCTTCGTTGAGCCATTGGCTCATGTCTTCACTACCTGGCCAGCGATACACGGACACCATAGCCCCTGTTCCGCCGGAATTATAAAGTCCTCCGCTGGTCAATGATTTATTGGCATCCGCTACAGAGTAAGCCGCATTGGCTCCAACAGTCAGCTTGCCGTAGCGTTGTTCGCCATTGAAGCGGAATGTGTTTTTATTGTAATCGGTTTCCGGGATAATGCCATCCTGATTGAAACGGGATACAGAAAAGAAAAAATTCCCTTTTTCACTTCCTCCCGAAATGCTTAAATTGTTATCCCAGGTGAGAGAATTTCTGAAAAAATCCTTGATGTTGTTGTAATACACATCGTCGTTTCCGTAAGGAGCTCCCCAGGAAGTGAGCGTACTGGATTCGTCCAATACTCCCTGAGTCGTATACTCACCTCTTTTATACATCCTTTGCTGCTTAGGAAGACTATTGGTCCAGTTGGTGGATAATTTGGTACTCAGGTTGACTTCTACCTTCCCCCTCTTTTCCCTTTTTGGTTGTAATAATGATCACCCCGGCAGCGGCACGCGAACCGTAAAGAGCAGCGGCAGCCGGTCCTTTCAGAACTGACATATTTTCCACATCTTCCGGGTTGATGTCCATCACACGGTTGCTATAGGTTGAGTTGGTGGCTTGTGCTCCGTCGAACCCGCTGTTCCCACCAATATCCGTACCGTTGTCATAGATAATACCATCTACAATAAACAGGGGTTGGTTGTCACGTTCCAGGGAAGTACCGCCACGTAGCAGGATCGTTGCTCCTGAACCGGCACCCCCGCCACTTTGCGTTACATTGACACCGGCTATTTTCCCGGCCAGAGAATTTATAATATTAGGGTTTTTGTTTTTAAGCAGTTCTTCACTTTTGATATCCTGTACCGCATATCCCAGGGCTTTTTTCTCTTTCTTGATTCCCATAGCAGTAACAATCACTTCTCCCAGTAATTGACTGTCTTCTGCCAGTACAATGGTATAAAATGTAGCCGACTGGATCTGAATTTCCTTTTTTGTATAACCCATATAGGATACTACTAATGTGCTACCGGTTGTTGCCTGAATAGAGAACTCCCCAACCATGTCAGTTACCGTACCGTTAGCTGTTCCTTTTACCAATACACTGGCACCAATAATAGGATCACCGTTTGCGTCTGTTACTTTCCCGGTGAATGTCCTGTTTTGCTGAGTTCTTTCAGAACTTGTCACGGAACTGATTATGAATGCTTTGAGTATATTCAGTACTTTTATATAAATAGGGTTACTTATTTAATTCACTGTTTTATTGATACTTAATATTAAAATGCAGTAGTGGTCTAACAATGTCTTGTAAACTATAATTTGTTTTTTATATCATTCCAAGCACGCTCTCCAAGAAGATACTAACTAAATTTTAGTTAATATTTAGTATCAGCATGGTTTTTATCTCTTATTAATCAAAATTTAGATCTGAATCTTTTAACTCATTCATTCTTATTG
>JAJBTC010000099.1 GCA_020861095.1 Bacteroides sp. | reverse complement strand
CACTCGTAAGCAACCGACTCAGAGAGGTGGAAGTCGTGATGAAATCCGAAGCTCTGTTGATCGGTAATAAGAACCTGAGCCCGGAAAAGAAAGAGGTACTCGAACAGCTTCTTTTCCGTATGGACGCTGTGAAGACTGCCGAAGATAAGAAATATGTGCTTATGAATGCGCCCAAAGAGAATCTGTCGGCTATTCTGGACGTTTTGCCGGGAATGAAAAGCCCTACGGTGATGCCGTTGGCCCAGGAAGGATGGTGTTCGGTACACACTGTGCTGGACGAAGCCTGCTTCTGGGAGATCATCGGCAAACTCAAAGCTTTGGGAGCCGAAGGAACATTAGTATTGCCGATAGAGAAAATGATTCCATAACCAGGACTCAGGATTACTTCCCTCGGTCGTGATCTCTTATTTGATTATTAACATCAAGGAACGTTGGACGATTTGCTATGTACGATTGGTATTACATGGACAGTAGCCTATGATCGTAATTCTTATATACAAGAATCTGTAAATCGTAAATCGTAAATTTGTAAATCGTAAATAACTTTATGCAAACCATTACCTATCCATCCCGGGAGACCTGGGACGAATTGCTCCGGCGTCCGGCTTTTGAAACAGAACGACTGTTTGAGAAAGTACGGAAGATCATCGACCGGGTGCGTACCGAAGGAGACCGGGCTGTATTGGAGTATGGTGCTTTGTTCGACAAAGCACAATTAGACAGCCTGCTTGTCTCTGAAGAAGAGATACAGGAAGCCGATAAGAAAGTCGGCATCGATCTGAAGGCCGCCATCTATCTGGCACAACGGAATATTGCCGCTTTTCATGCGTCGCAGAGAACCGAGGTCCGCAAAGTAGAGACCATCGAAGGGGTTACCTGTTGGCAGAAAGCAGTAGCGATTGAAAAAGTGGGTCTGTATGTGCCCGGCGGCACAGCTCCCCTCTTCTCTACTGTATTGATGCTTGCCGTACCGGCAAAGATAGCCGGATGCAAAGAGATTGTGTTGTGTACCCCTCCCGATAAAGAGGGAAAGATACACCCGGCCATTCTGTTTGCTGCGCGTGTAGCTGGGGTGAGTAAGATCTTCAAGGCAGGAGGCGTACAGGCAATTGCCGCTATGGCCTACGGCACGGAGAGTGTGCCTAAGGTGTATAAGATATTTGGCCCTGGCAATCAGTATGTGACGGCAGCCAAGCAATTGGTGAGCCTGCGGGATGTAGCCATTGATATGCCCGCCGGACCTTCCGAAGTAGAGGTGCTGGCCGACGAAACGGCTGATCCTGTTTTTGTTGCTGCCGATCTGTTGTCGCAGGCCGAGCACGGGGCAGATAGCCAGTCTGTATTGATCACTACTTCTGCCACCTTGCTGGATAAGGTTGTATACGAACTGGAGCGTCAGCTGAGCTATCTGCCCCGGCGCGCGTACATCGAGCAGTCCCTGGCACACAGCAAACTGATCCTGGCAGAGAGTATGGAAGTGGCTCTGGAGATGACCAATGCCTATGCTCCGGAGCATCTGATCATTCAGACCCGTGACTATGCTTTGTGGGGAGAAAAGGTGGTGAATGCCGGATCGGTATTCCTGGGCCCGCTTTCTCCGGAGAGCGCGGGCGATTATGCTTCCGGCACCAATCATACACTGCCTACCAATGGATATGCAAAGGCCTACAGCGGGGTCAACCTTGATAGTTTTGTCCGTAAGATCACCTTCCAGGAGATCGGTCCGGAAGGTATCCAGGGCATAGGCCCTGCCATTGAAGTGATGGCTGCCAACGAACAACTGGATGCACATAAGAACGCGGTGACTGTTCGTCTGAATAAAGTACGTAAATCCTGATATATATGAGAACCATCGAACAACTCACCCGACCCAATATACGCGGACTGAAACCCTATTCGTCGGCACGCGACGAGTACAAAGGAAGAGAGGCTTCCGTGTTTCTGGATGCCAATGAAAATCCTTACAGTCCGTCCTACAACCGGTATCCCGATCCGTTGCAGCATCGGCTCAAAGAGCGTCTGTCCAGGATGAAAGGAGTAGATCCCGGGCAGCTCTTCCTGGGCAACGGCAGTGACGAGGCCATCGACCTGCTTTTCCGCGCATTCTGTCAGCCCGCGGTAGATAATGTAGTGGCCATCGACCCTACATACGGTATGTATCAGGTATGTGCGGATATCAACGATGTAGCGTACCGGAAAGTGTTGCTCGATGCTGATTTCCAGTTTCGCGCCGATGATCTGCTGGCGGCTGCCGATGAACATACCAAACTGATCTTTCTTTGCTCCCCCAACAACCCCACAGGCAATGACCTGCGCCGGGAGGAGATCGACCGACTGCTTGACAAGTTCGACGGCCTGGTTGTATTGGATGAAGCGTACATCGACTTTTCCGGACAGCCTTCCTATACCGGGCAACTGAGGCAATATCCCAACCTGGTTGTCCTTCAGACCTTTTCCAAAGCCTGGGGAAGTGCTGCCATCCGGTTGGGTATGGCTTTTGCTTCGCCGGAGATCATTGCGGTGTTCAACAAGATCAAATATCCCTACAATATCAATCAACTGACCCAGGAGCAGGCGCTGCGTCTGTTGGACGAACCGGAAAAGATACAGAACTGGGTGTCTGTTCTCAACAAGGAGCGCGGGCAGTTGATGGAGCGTTTTGCCGCTTTGCCTTTCACGGAACGCGTCTTTCCTTCAGATGCCAATTTTTTCCTGGTGCGTGTATCGGATGCCGGAGCTATCTACAACTATCTGGTAGGGCAGGGCATTATTGTACGCAACCGTCATTCCGTATCGTTGTGTGGCAACTGCCTGCGGATCACCATCGGCACATCGGAAGAGAACAACATCCTTCTGGAAACACTAAAGAGATTTACGATGTACTGATTTACCAACCAACGGTCGGCGAAGTCAACCAACGGTCAGCGAAGCTAATTGCGATTGAAATTACATCGGATTGTTACCAACCGAATGAGTTGTCATCCTGAGGAAAACATATTCCTGTAGAAATGTACGCCGTGCGTCTCGTATGTTTGCATATAAAATGGTATGCATAGGGATTTACAAATATGTAATTTCAATCGTACATCGTCAATCGTTAAATCGTAAATCTCTTTGCGTCTCTACAGGGCAAGTCGAACCCGATGATGTGCATCTCTGCAAGTGGATACGGACAGGGACTTTGCATTTCCTGCATTTCTCAGCAGTTCTTGTCCCATAAGGAACGTGATCCGATAAGAAATGAGGAAGAAATAAATGAGTTATAGAAATTTTAAGTAAGTTCTGACATACAGATGAAGAAAAAAGTACTTTTTATAGACCGTGATGGTACGCTGGTGATCGAACCTCCTGTAGATTATCAGCTGGATTCGCTGGAGAAACTGGAATTCTATCCGAAAGTGATGCGCAATCTGGGCTTTATTCGCAGCAAGCTCGATTTTGAATTGGTCATGGTCACCAATCAGGACGGACTGGGTACCTCTTCTTTTCCTGAAGAGACTTTCTGGCCGGCACACAATCTGATGATGAAAACGCTGGAAGGAGAGGGGATCACCTTTGATGATGTCCTGATTGACCGCAGTTTTCCGGAAGACAATGCTCCTACCCGGAAACCCCGTACAGGTATGCTCAAACGCTATCTGAATGGTGCGCACTACGACCTGCCGGGTAGCTTTGTGATAGGCGACCGGGCTACCGATGTAGAACTGGCCCGCAACCTGGGATGTCGTGCCATCTTCCTGCAGGATTCTTTAGAATCCCTGAAAGGTACCGGACTGGATGAGGTCTGCGCATTGGCTACTACAGACTGGGATCGCATCGCGGATTTTCTTTTTGCCGGTGAGCGCAAGGCAGAAGTGCGTCGTACTACCAGAGAGACCGATATTCTGGTTTCGCTGGATCTGGACGGAAGCGGGCAGTGCGACATTCATACCGGGCTGGGATTTTTCGATCACATGCTGGAACAGATCGGTAAGCATTCCGGGATGGATCTGACGATCCGTGTCCAAGGAGATCTGGAAGTAGACGAACATCACACCATGGAAGATACAGCCATTGCTTTAGGCGAATGTCTTTCCCAGGCATTGGGCAGTAAACGAGGGATCGAACGGTATGGATATTCCCTACCCATGGACGATTGCCTTTGTCAGGTCTGTCTCGACTTCGGTGGTCGTCCCTGGTTGGTCTGGGACGCTCAGTTTCACCGGGAAAAGATCGGTGATGTGCCTACCGAAATGTTCCTTCACTTTTTCAAATCACTCAGTGATGGAGCAAAGATGAATCTGAACATCAGGGCCGAAGGGCAGAACGAACACCACAAGATCGAAGGCATATTCAAAGCCCTGGCCCGTGCCATAAAGATGGCTATCCGCAGGGATATCTATCGGTACGAACTGCCTTCCAGTAAAGGAGTCTTGTAGCTTGTCACCAACGTCCCGAAGAATAGGCAAAGATGTCCGGAGCCATCCGAATGAATGCCTTCATCAAAAGAAACACACACAGGAAAAACGTTTATTCTTGTATGTGTGTTTTTCTTTGTTTTTATTCTTTATATCTATATTTTATATGTATATCTTTAGTTCTCTGTATTTATTTTCTTTATTCTTATTTATAACCCTTATTGTGTTGAATATCAACGCCCCCGATTTTCATTCAGATCACAAATGATACACAAACGGAATGTGTACAGATCCGATGTACTTATTTTCTATCTGTTTTTTATCATTTTTTCTATTTAAAAATAGGTTTCGATCGGGTATTACAGCTATGGTACAGATGTATAGAACTTATCTTGTGAGTACTTTGGAGTGGTAAAAACAACCTGATAAGAACAGTTAACATACCAGGAAAAAGAGGAGGGACACATCAGGAGGGCAGAAAAAACAAAACATAGTCAACCTATTTCCTTTACGGGAAACTAAAATAAAGAAAGATATCCTCTTTCTGTTTGCACCTGGCAAATGAACCGTTTGCCAGGTGCAAACAGATGATTTGCCAGGTGCAAACAGGTCATTTGCCAGGTGCAAACGGATGGTTTGCCAGGTGCAAACAGACGCTCTTTTCAATGCATCCACACAGAACGTAGTTCAAAGGAACGTGACGCTTGGTTGTAGCTATAAAAGTTCGTTGCTATTGGGATCAGAAATCCCTCTCTCCTGGCAGAATTTCCGGATAAATCTTTTTCCATCCCGGGACGACAGCCAATAATAGAATCTTCGTTGGGCATCCCGGACGGTGTTGATGCGTTCTTCTTCACCAACAAGTACAAGATAAGTTTCAAACTCTGTCCGGAACAGATTGAAATTTTTACAGAAATGCTCACCGAGTTCACAATGTACCCCATCTGTTCTATCCAGGGGGTAAGTCCGATCAGTCGGTAGATGCATTCCCTATAATCTCCATCGTACTCCTCTTCTTCTTTCTCTTTCCGCTCTGTCTGCAGGTCTTCCTGTATGGTCTGGAACAGATGATGCGGCAATCGTTTGTGTACACGTTTGAGATAGTCTTTCATGCGGTTGATCATACCTGTAGAAAAGAAGTATTCGTCTTCTATCACAAACAGGTCATAGTTGTGAACGATACGATGCAAAAAATCGGGTTTTACACGGAATCTTCGCGCGATCACCGGAATAGAATCTACAGAAAGACTCAGGTCGTCCTGTACACGGAGGGCTTCCATCAATATCCAGTAGGCTCCGTATCCTTTCAGACCCTCTTTCTGGATCAGCATCATGAGTTTGAGATTAGCAGCGGCTCCCGCGTCGTGTTTGATAAACTTGTCGTGGATCATAGTCAGGATGAATGAGGTTAAACCAATAATTTTCTTCTCCAAATATAGCAAAAAAATCGATAGAATGATCTTTTTTGTCTGTTAATTAACGATATACAAAGAAAGAAGTGTCTGAAACATCTCCCGGATACAACAGGCTCTCCCGTGGAGATTTTTTCAGATACAAACAAAGAAAATAAATGTGAAAAGTTTATATATCACTTATAATAATTACCTTTGCGGAACAAACCGGATTTGCTGGCAGCTATTTTATTTTCCCTTTGCGGACCCGGCAGGAACTAAAACGCTCACACCGACTATCATTTATGAAAAAGATATTACTACTATTACTGGCAGTCTGCCTGCTTACAGCCTGTAACGATGATCCGGACGATGCTTATGTTTTTGACAGCATCTTGTATACCTTACAAAAAGGAGATGGGCACACGACCATCGAAAACTACATGCTTTATCAACCGCTCACCTATGTAAATGATTCGCCGTTCGTTAAAGAATTTACATTTATTCCCGGCGACCGTTCCATTGAAACCTCCTGGTTTGAGATAGACCGTGCCGATCTGGGTCTTATCGCTGCCAATGCGCCCATCTGGATACGGACTCCGGTGGCTGTGATCAATGGCAACATCAAATTGGGCAATGTGGAGTGGGAGTATACCAAAGACATGATAGAATGGTATGAAGCCGAAGAGAGTACCGTGACCCTTCCCGTGGGTCCTTACCAGCGGATCACGATCTTCGAAGAGGGAATTCTGGACGAGATCACAGTTTCCTATACGGCATTTTTTGTCAATCCCGATACCGGAGACGAACGGCAGATCCGGGGCAAGTGGATGGGCAGTTATTACCTGCGTACCCACATCCGATGCGAATATAGTTCGGTGCTGAACCAATGATCCGGAGTTTCCGCAGTCTATGACCCCTCTCAGACAGACAGCAAAAAGCCGGCGACTGCTGTCGGGACTGACACATCGTTTGTTCCCAACTAAGATCGTCTCTCTGCTGGGAGTGCTCTGCCTGCTGCCTTCTTTTGTCTTTGCCGCCGGAATTTTCCCCGATCCTGTACCTGGCTGGCCCGAAGATACCCTTACCTGGCTTTTCACGGAAAAGGATACCTCTATACCTCTTTCTTCCTACGCTACAGGTTCTTTCGCCCGGCGTCACCTGCACCGGATAGGGGTGGAGGCGCACCCTTCGTATATTCTGCCTACCAATCCTTTTTTCGACGGTGATAATAAAAACTGGCGTCCGATCCGTAATTCCTTCCCGGTACATCTGAAATACTCTTTCCAGGGGCAACCCGATACCTGTGCCGACCGGATCTACGGAGGACCCTATCAGGGCATCGGATTGGGGTATTATGCCCTGGAAGACCGGGAAGAACTGGGTACTCCGATCGCACTTTATTTGTTCCAGGGAGCCCGTATCGCCCGTCTGGATCCTCGTATTTCCCTCAATTACGAATGGAATTTCGGGATCTCTGCCGGATGGAAGCCCTACGACTACTATGAGAACTACAACAACAAAGCGATCGGCTCGCGGATGAACGCCTATATCCATCTGAATATCTACCTCAATTGGACACTTTCCCGGCAGTTCGATCTGGTGACCGGGGTCGGGTTCAGCCATTTTTCCAACGGGAATACCAAAATGCCCAATGCCGGGATGAATACCGTAGGCATGAATGTCGGACTGGTATACTATATGAACAGGGAACAGACTCCTTTTTCCGGGGCATCCGCCCGTCCCGCTGTTCCGGCATTTGACAAGCACATCAGCTACGATCTGCTTCTGTTCGGCTCCTGGCGACGAAAGACCAACGAGTCTAAGACCGAACCCGCCATATCGCCCAAAGCCTATATGGTATCGGGGTTTAACTTTGCTCCCATGTACAACTTCTGCTACAAGTGGCGTGCGGGGCTGTCATTGGATGGGGTGTACGATGAGAGTGCCAATACTTATGTGGAAGACTATAGATCCGGGTATTACAACCAGGAATTCCGCAAGCCCGGGCTCAGCAGGCAACTGGCTCTGGGAGTGTCTGCCCGGGCAGAGTATGTAATGCCTTATTTCACGGTAGGGGTAGGTATCGGAATGAATGTGCTGCACAGAGGAGGCGATCTGAAAGCCTGCTACCAGATACTCTCTCTGAAGACAGACCTCACCCGTAATAGCTATCTGCATATCGGCTACAGCATACAGGACTTCCATTCGCCCAACTTCCTGATGTTGGGAGTGGGCTATCGGTTCAACAACAAACGTCCTTTCTTCCGGCCCTGATCTGGTGCCGGATGATCTGCAGGAAGGGTTTCCCTGACCTCACACCGGGTAATCACCTATGTTGTATATCTATCCGAGTTCTTCGATCTCTTTCAGCCATCCGGCTGCGCTGGCATCGCTGGGCATCCGCCAGTCGCCCCGCGGGCTGATAGCCACGGTCCCCACCTTGGGTCCGTCGGGCAGGCAGGAACGTTTGAATTGCTGACTGAAGAACCTGCGGAAGAAGGTATGCAGCCATTTCCTGATGGTGGCACTATCGTATTTGTCTTTGAAGGTACGTTGTGCCAGGTAGTCTATCTTTTCCGGGCGGAAGCCAAACCGCATGAAGTAATAGAGGAAGAAATCATGCAGTTCGTACGGCCCCACCAGATCCTCTGTCTTCTGGCATATCTCTCCCTGCTCGTTGGCAGGTACCAGTTCCGGACTGATGGGAGTATCTACGATATCCAGCAGGGTAGCTCCTGACTGCTCGTCCATCTCATTTTCCGCTACCCAGCGCACTAAGTACTGCACCAGGGTCTTGGGGATGCTGGCGTTTACGCCGTACATCGACATGTGGTCTCCGTTGTAAGTGGCCCATCCCAGGGCCAGTTCAGACAGATCGCCCGTTCCTACTACCAGCCCTCCTGTCTGGTTGGCTATGTCCATCAGTATCTGCGTGCGTTCGCGTGCCTGTCCGTTCTCGAACGTGGTATCGTGTACATTGATATCGTGGCCAATGTCTTTGAAATGCTGTATGCAGGCCGCTTTGATACTGATCTCCCGGGTGCTGATGCCTAAAGAGCGCATCAGGCTCAGTGCATTGTTGTAGGTACGGTCTGTGGTACCGAATCCAGGCATGGTGATGCCCAGGATCCGTTTGCGGTCCCATTCCAGTTTATCGAACGTCTTTACACACACCAAAAGTGCCAGGGTAGAGTCCAGACCACCCGATATACCGATCACCGCGGTCTGTGCCTGCGTATGGTTGAGGCGCTGTGCCAGGCCATTTACCTGTATCGAGAATGTTTCTTCGCACCGTTCGGCAAACTCCTTCATAGGAGGAACAAAAGGGAAAGGTTCGAATATCCGTGTCAGCCTGAAATCCTCTTCGGGGTGGCGGTAATCTATCCGTATCCGTTCCGCCTTCGGTCCCGGACAGTTGGCCTTGTTGGCCGAGAAGGTGGTATTCATCCGGCGTTCCGTACGCAACCGTTCCACATCGATCTCGCTGATGATCAGTTGCTCATCCAACCGGAAACGTTCGCTCTGTGCCAGCAGCGAACCGTTCTCATAGATCAGGCCGTTGCCCGCGAATACCACATCCGTGGTCGATTCACCAAATCCACAGGAAGAGAATACATATCCCGCGATGCAGCGGGCCGACTGCTGACTGATGAGCGTGCGTACGTAATTGTGCTTGCTGATACATTCGTTGTCTGCCGAGAGATTAAACAGGATCTCCGCCCCTTTCAATGCCTGCATCGAACTGGGAGGTATCACGGCCCATACATCTTCACAGATCTCCACACCGAAGGTAGTGTCCGGAGTTTCGAACAACAGATGGGTGCCCAGAGGTACCGATTGCCCGCAGAGTTGTATCTGCGTCTCTTCTACAGCCAGTGCCGAGGTGAACCAGCGCATTTCGTAAAACTCTTTGTAATTGGGCAGGTAGGTTTTGGGCACTGCTCCGAGGACTTTTCCCCGGTGTATCACCACTGCCGCGTTGAGCAGGGTAGAATCTAATGCCAGCGGCATCCCCAGGATAGAGATCACCTCCATCTGACGGGTCTGATGGAGCAGGTACAGCAATGCACGCTCCGCATCTTCCAGCAACAATTGTTGCGCGAAGAGATCGCCGCAGGTATACGACGTAATGCATAATTCCGGGAAAGCAACGATCTGTACACCGGCCTCTTCGGCCTGACCGATCAGTTTTTCGATATGTTGAGCGTTGTAGCCACAATCGGCCACTCTGAGAGTGGGTACGGCCGCCGCTACCTTTACAAATCCGTAGTTCATAAGGATATATTTTTAGGTATAACTTTCTGGTTTTCCCTGTTATCCCTTGTTTCAACAAAGGACTTTCCGCACGGTTCATGTGTTGCGGTACAAAAATAGGAAATTTATTGTTCATTTCTTTGTTCTTCCAAAGAAACGAACCAGGAAGATTTACGATTTACGATTTTACGATGTACAATGGAAAAGACTTCACATAGAGTATGAATTCTTTTTTCACCGTACATGTGCACTACACTTGACGTTCAAAGATCAAAGGCGGCTCAATGCCTGTCTCAGGCATGCCAGCGGGTATTTGTATTATCTTTGCTGTTTTTTTCAGATGGATAACTCCCATTGGTGTGCTGTTGTTGCTGGTTTGGGATTGCTGTTTCGGAGGTGGCTGTTTTGATGGTTGTACTGGTTTTGCCGGGGCTTATCCGAAACTATATATACTTATATAATAGGGGATGGGTGAGGGATGAAACACATATTTTCATAAAAAAGAAAGAATAAAACTATGTATGCTGTAGAGTATTGTTTTGACAATGAAATTGTTAGCTGTTATCCTGGGAATATGTGCGTATTTATATTCATTCTAAATTCGGAAAAAAGATTCCTAAAAGTTTGATGACTGTAAATAAATACCTAAATTTGCAAAAGAAATAAAGTTGTAATGATTACAATTCTGATTTAAAAATAAAAAGGGAATGAATATGGAATCGTATAACCGTCTTCTGGCTTATAACATCAAACCTTCTGTGCAGCGCATCGCTATCATGGAATACCTGATGAATCATTATACCCATCCGACGGTAGATGATATTTATACGGCTTTGTTTCCTTCTATCCCTACGCTTTCCAAGACTACTGTCTACAATACGTTGAAACTTTTTGCCGAGCAGGGGGCAGTGCAGATGCTTACCATTGACGAGCGCAACACCTGTTTTGACGCGGATACTTCTATGCACGGTCATTTTCTGTGCAGGAGTTGCGGTAAGATCTATGATTTTCCTCTCCCTGTGATTGTCTCCGGCATAGAGGGTATACAATCCGAAGGGCATCAGATCAACGAAATGCACTACTATTGCAAAGGGATCTGCCGGCATTGTTTAGAGGCCGCTAAAAATTAAATGAATTTCTGACAAACACGTAATAATAGTATTGGCTAATTAATTAAAAACTGAGAAAAGATGAAACAATTCAGATGTACTGTGTGCGGTCATGTACACGAAGGAGACGCAGCTCCCGACAAATGTCCGTTGTGTAAGGCTCCGGCAAGCAAGTTTGTAGAAGTGGTAGTTACCGAAGGTGGCCCGCTGGCATTTGCCGATGAGCATGTGATTGGTGTTGCCAAAGGATGTGACGAAGAGATGATCAAAGACCTGAACAACCACTTTATCGGTGAATGTACCGAAGTAGGTATGTATCTGGCTATGAGCCGTCAGGCAGATCGTGAAGGATATCCCGAGGTGGCTGAGGCTTTCAAACGTTATGCGTGGGAAGAAGCGGAACACGCGTCTAAGTTTGCCGAACTGTTGGGCGATTGTGTGTGGGATACCAAAACCAACCTGCAAAAACGTCGCGATGCCGAACAGGGTGCGTGTGAAGATAAAAAACGTATCGCTACCCGTGCCAAAGCCCTGAATCTGGATGCGATCCACGACACTGTACATGAAATGTGTAAGGACGAAGCCCGTCACGGCAAAGGTTTTGAAGGTCTATACAACCGCTATTTCGGCGAATAAACCCTTACTGAACCTTTCAGGGTATACATGGTAAATTCATAGAAAAGGCTGTCTGCACAATCCTTGTGAGACAGCCTTATTTGTAGTTGTAAGTTGATCTGAAATCTTCTTTTCCTGTACACTTTTTCTCATAGAGAAGTATAGCTATCCGGGTTTTCCGGGCGCACAACTTTCCTTGTATAATTTGTATACAACGTGTATGATCAGACTTTGGGATCAACCCAAAGGGCAAGAAAGTACAGTATAACCCGATAGGTTTGCCGAAATCTCTTCCGGTTCCTATCGGCTATCCTTTCTTTCTGACGAGTCTCCTTTCCGGAGAGCCTGTCGGGATCGTATCTATTATTTAATAGCGTCTGCCACCGCCGCCACCATAGCCACCGCCATAGCCGCCACCACCATTGTTTCTGCCGCCGCCGTAGCCACCGCCACCACCACGGTTGTTGTAGCCTCTGTCGTTTCTTTCGGGTCTGGGACGTGCGAGACTTACGCTGATGTTTTTTCCTTCAAATTCAGTGTCGTTCAGTTCGTCAATCGCTTTCTGGGCATCTTCGTCATTGGTCATCTCTACAAAGCCAAAACCGCGTGACCGGCCGCTTTCTCTGTCATTGACAATGTGTGCGGAAGTAACTTCTCCGTACCCTTCGAATAATCCCTGTAAACTTTCGCTTGTTGTGCTGAAGTTTAACCCTGCTACATAAATGTTCATTTTTCTTTATTTAATTAATTATTGATATCAGTCGCTTTCTCATCGGCAAAACGGACCTGCACGGCATTCATTCCTTTGGGTCCGCGTTCCAGCTCAAAAGTGACTTTTTTTCCTTCGGTAATGGTTGCAGGCGCGCTGCTGATGTGGAAGAAGTATTTTTCCGATTTGCCTCCGCTCTCCCGAATGAAACCGAAGCCTTTACTATCATTGAAATACTCGACCTGGCCCTGTCGAACCGGGCTTTCTTCTACTTCTTCTTTCCTGGGGGTAGAGACAGCGATCTGCTCCACATCGATCTCTTCCTTTTTGATCGTGAGATCGGGAGGGGTATCGGTGATCCTGCCATTCTCGTCTACGTAAGCGATCATATCATCCAGCGATCCGCCACCGCTTGCTTTGCGCTCTTCTTTGCGCTTCTGTTTTTCGAGCCGTTTGCTCTGTTTCTTCTTTTCCAACTCTCTTTTGTTGGACGAAATGGATTTGGCCATATGTGGTGTAGTTATTATAAGGTTTCTGATTCGTTACGCGGGGATCGATATGGTTTTCAGTTTCTTTCCCGTGAGCTTCTGGATGTCCCGGATCATGATTTTCTCTTCCTGGGAACAGAACGTGAGCGCGGTACCTGTGTTGCCTGCCCGTCCGGTACGTCCGATGCGGTGTACATAGGTCTCTGCCACATCGGGCAGATCATAGTTGATTACCATCTCCAGGTTGGCAATGTCAATGCCCCGGGCAGCGATGTCCGTAGCAATGATCACACGGGTTTTTCCCGATTTGAAATTGGTCAGTGCCCGTTGCCGGGCCACCTGGGTCTTATTGCCGTGGATGGCTTCACAGCCGATCCCCTGTCTATTGAGTACCCGCGCGATACGGTCTGCCCCATGCTTGGTGCGTGAGAAGACGAGCACCGCTTTCCGCTTCTCTTTCTCAAGAATAGAAAGCAGAAGTTTACTCTTCTCCGGTTTTTCCACATAAAACAGTCTCTGCTCTATCGTATCTACAACCGAAGAGACGGGAGCTACCTCTACCTTCACCGGTTTGTAAAGAATAGACTTCGACAGGGTGGCAATGACCAGAGGCATCGTAGCAGAGAAAAACAACGTCTGTCTGCGCCGGGGCAGCAGAGGCAACAGTTTCCGGATGTCATGGATAAATCCCATATCCAGCATACGGTCTGCTTCATCAAGCACAAAGTAGCGGATGTGTTCCAGCGTAATGTATTTCTGGGCGATCAGGTCGAGCAGCCGCCCCGGAGTAGCAATGAGAATGTCAATGCCTTGCTGGAGCTGTTGGACCTGTGGTTTCTGATTCACTCCGCCAAAGATCACCGTATGGCGAAGCGACGTATAACAACTATAGTCGGAGAAACATTCGTCGATCTGTATGGCCAGTTCCCGGGTAGGAGTGAGGATAAGGGCCTGGATCTGCCGCTTCTGACCGCGCGGTTGTGGTTGGTTCAGTAACTGAATGATAGGAATGGCAAATGCTGCTGTCTTGCCGGTACCGGTCTGTGCGATACCCAGCAGGTCACGCTTTTGCAAGGCTACGGGTATAGCCTGCTCCTGAATAGGAGTAGGGATCTCGTATTTCTTTTTTTCCAGAGCTTTCAATATAGGCTCATCGATATGAAGTTCTTTAAATGTCATAAATTATAATAGCTATTTTCTAAGGATAGCTTTTTGGTGAATACTTATTCTCTCACTGTATATCAGAGAACAGAAAAATGAGCCGGAGGTTTCAGGTTTACTCTAAAATATCCGGGCGCGCTATAAACAAGTAAGTTGATTTTGATGTCGATGTGGACGATGAAAAGATCCGCCGGACAGTAAAGCGGAGCAAAGCATGGCTACGATAGATCCAATACAAACTTGATTGTTTCGGCGTAAAGATACGAATTTTTTTAATTATGATACGCAAACAGTGAAAATTCATTTTACTTTTGTCCACAGTTCTATTCTGTCAGTGCCCTGTATACTTCTCCGGCAATGAGCCGGGCACCCGCTTCATTGGGATGTACCTGATCCGGAAAATGTTCATCCTGGCCACTGAGCGCGGTATACAGGTCGATCAGAGGCAACTCACGCTCCTGTGCCACCTCGGTGATCCATTGCCTGACGGGCCCTGCTACATATTCCGGATCAATCGTGTAGTCATTGACACCGAAGGCAGGTACAGGCAGGCAGAGGTAGACGCGGGTGCGGGGGTTGACAGCCAGGAAAGAGTCGATCAGTTGGTTCAGTGTGGTCTGGACAGATTCTTTGCCCGTCCGGTAGCGGGGTTGAGCGTCGTTGGTACCTAATTTGATCACCACGATATCGGGCCTGTAGGCAAGTGCTTCCTGATAACGGGGTTCCAGTACGTAGGGTCTGCCTGTCTCCCGGCTCAGCGTACGTCCGCTCAGACCGAAATTCTCTACCTGATACTCTTTTCCCAGCAGGCTTCCCAACACGGCAGGGTAGGAGTCTGTATCGCGGTTGGTAATACGCGCACCGTAGGTAATGCTGTTGCCTATACAAGCTACGCGGATGGGATCTGCGGCAGAGACAGTAAAAGAGACAGTAAAGCTGACACACAGCCACAGCAAACAGAGGAAGATGTTCTTTTTCATAACGTGTTTTTTTCTGAAGGCAAAGATAGTTTTTTTCGGGCAGTCTGGTACCGGCCGGTGAGGGAACTTGGGTGAAAACAGAAGGGAATCCGGCCGTTTTACCTCTTTACAGGTAGATCAATATGCCGGATTTACCCCGGAATATGTATAGAGGATGTAAACGGAAAGTACGAACTTTGCAGGGCAGATGCAGCAGAAAAAAAGGAAATTGTTATATTTGTAAAACCCTTCTGTCTGCTTTCTGTTTTTTGTTGTAGTAAAAAAGAGGTGATGATGGACCAGAATATATTAATTCCTTTTCTGCTTACGTTGTTCGCGGGATTAGCTACCGGCATTGGTAGTCTGATTGCTATACTGGCACGTAACACCAGTAAGAAATTTCTCTCCTTTTCCTTAGGGCTTTCGGCCGGAGTGATGATCTATGTCTCCTTTGTGGAGATCTTTGCTCAGGCACAGGAGTCGCTGACCGGAGAGATGGGAGCCACCGCCGGGCGGGTGGTCACGGTATGCTGCTTCTTTGCGGGAATGCTGCTTATCGGACTTATCGACCGGTTGGTGCCTTCGGTAGAAAATCCGCATGAAGTACGCAGTGTGGAATCTATGGATACCCCTCCTCCTAAGGATCGCCGGTTGATGAAGATGGGGATGATGACGGCTCTGGCCATTGGTATACATAATTTCCCGGAGGGGATTGCTACCTTTGTGGCGGCGATTGAGAATCCGACACTGGGGCTGGCTATTGCTGTAGCCATCGCCATACATAATATTCCGGAAGGAATTGCCGTGGCTGTACCTATCTACTATGCTACAGGCAGCCGTAAACGGGCTTTCTGGTTATCGTTGCTTTCGGGACTGGCAGAGCCGGTAGGAGCCATACTGGCCTATCTGATCCTCATGCCTTTTCTCTCGGCTACACTGATGGGATGCCTCTTTGCCGGGGTAGCGGGAATTATGGTGTTTATCTCGCTGGACGAACTGCTGCCGGCAGCCCGGGAATATGGCGAACACCATATCTCTATTTACGGAATGATTGCCGGCATGGCCATCATGGCGGTGAGCCTGATCGGGTTAACATGAAAAGATGTACGATTTACTCCCTTCGGTCATGACCATTATTTGATTATTAACATCAAGGATCGTTGATGATTTACGATTTACGATTTGGAAGAGAGATAATGAAATGAGATCGTTTCTATGAAAGGGTTTTTGATTGAAAGGGCATCAGATGATTACAGATCCATTCAGGTGTATTTCTGAGAAAAACATGCTTTTGTAGAGACGCAAAGAGATTTACGATTTACAGATGTACGATGTACGATTGAAAGTACAGAAAGAATATGTTTGTAAATCCCCATGTGTACCATTTTATATGCAAACATA
>JAJBTC010000199.1 GCA_020861095.1 Bacteroides sp. | reverse complement strand
AAGTTATGTCCATTATTTACAAAAAAACATGGAGAGAAAATCCTCAAAACCGTGATATAAAGAAATATCACCCGCAGTTGATAACGCTTGGCAACAGCGTAGATGAAGACTATATCGCACATCAGATCAAAGAACTGAGTTCTCTGTCCAAAGGAGATATTCACAGTGTAATCACTAACTTTCTGGATGTAATGCGAACTTCTTTGTACAGCGGACACTCGGTAAATTTCAGAAACTTCGGAGTCTTCAGCATGTCAGCCCAGACAGAAGGTGCAGATACAAAAGAAGAATGTACGGCCAGAAACATCAAATCGATCCGTATCAACTTCAGAGCCTCGAAAAGTATCCGACCGGATGTGAACGCGATACGTGCCGATGATAAAATCAGTTTTGTAGATCTGGATGTGTACCTAAGAAATATGTCGGTAATATATGTCCCGGATGAGGACAACAAAGGTGACGATGGAGAAGACAATGGTATACATCCGTTAGCATAGTCGGAGACCGCCAGAGCTAAATAAAGAAAAGACCGGAGCCTACATAGTATGTCTCCGGTCTTTTATGTTCTTTCGTTTTTTCTGTCTGTTATCTGACTGTCTAACCGGATTATCTGACTGGGAAAATGAATTATCTGACTATGAAACCACCTGTTTGCCGGTGTGGGAAGATCCATTAGCTACGACAGAACGATCGTTTCACTTTAATGACACAATCCATTCATCTTTTTTAACGTCCATTCAACTTTTATTCCCTTACCTCTCTCAAACTTTTTTATTCGGGAAACAACTCCTTCCTCAGAAACTTATCATAAAATTTCCCCAAAGCAACCGCGATAAGCCTCCTCTATAACCCGGCCTATCACTCCTGTTGTACACTATCAGCAATCGTATCCGGCAACACTTCAGCATCTTCCGGCAGCAGGTCCGTATCTAACGGCGTAGTAGCCGTAGTATCTTCCAGTTGGAAATAATCCCGTTTCAGGCTGTCCGGCAATTCCACCCGTGGCCGTCGCAGGGGTCGCGTCAGATCCATGCCCGCGATGTCCTGAATGCTTTGCCGTAGCTTCTCATCCATCTCCTTCCGCAGGTTAATGGTCGGCGTCTGATTCAGCACTTTTTCACGGGCTACGGTAAACATATTCTTGTATTTCGCCTTGCCCAGCCGTATTCTCATCTTATCCGGCGTGCCCGAGATATTCAATCCCAGCTTGAAGGGAACCGGCGATTTGAGTACAGTGATGTGGTAATCGAACGACATATCCAGGTTCTGTATCCCTCCTACCGCGGCATTGTACCTGTCCATAGCGATCTGGAAAGGGAAGATCATCAGTTTCTCATCTTCCAGGATCATTTCAACGGATATACTGTCTATCAGGTTCTTCTCTTTGTTTTTGAACCTCATCATTTTGGATATCTCCGCGAAAGTCTCCCCGTCGAGCAACACCAGGTCCTGACCACTCAGGAAACAGGATGCCGTGGTTTCCGACAGGCGGACGTTCATTAGTGAATCCAGTTCGGTGACAGCCGTGAGGTTACAGTCTACCACTCCCTCAAAGGAACGAAGCATGGGAGTCAGTTCGTCGATCATGGGCATGGCCCCGACCAACTCTTTTATATTGATGCGTTTTACCCCCAGTTCCATGCCCAGATGTGCTCCCCGGGTGTCAGGTGCTTTGTAGACCAGGGTCATAGAAGCGTTTCCGACATCTGAACTCAGCATCAGCCGCGGCAGTTGAATGGCCTGGTCACGCAGAATGATCCTTCCTCGGGCACTCCGGATCGCAAGGTTATTGAATCTGGCGTTTCGTATACGTGAATTGAATTCGATGTCTAAGTTACGGGGCACCACAAATAGACCCAGTTCCGTGGTATCCCGGTCCTGTGTGATATCGTTGTTTTCATCCAGCACAAATCCCGAGATGGAATCCCGTTCCACCCCTGTCTTCTGACTGTATTCCGAACCGGCTACCGCTGCCCGGATCAGTTCATCAAAGTGGATGGAATCGGCATCCAGGGTCATCTTCGCGGTGACTTTACCGTTATACAACAATGCCCTGCGGATTCCTTCGATCTCTCCCGTCAACTTGAAGTCCGAGCGTCCCAGGTGTACGTGTGCTTTGGAGAGGTTCACGGTATTTTGCGTAAAGGCCATGTCCGACTCCCGCATACGGATCGGGACCGGGAAATGTGGAGTCCTTATACGGATGTCCGTGGAAGTGAGACTTCCGGAAATATCCCAGTTGCGCAACAAATCCTTTGCCTCTTGCGACTCGAGTTGGAAAGAGAGATTCGTTGTCGGGTCTACCCGGCTTCTACGCAGGGAATCACGCTGCACACGGGTCAATGTCGTATCCCGTCTGGCCACTCCCTTCCTTCCTGAACCGCTCACCCGGGTAGAGTCGCCAGGAGCGGTGACTCTTCTCTGGCGTACCTGTTGTTTACTGAGTTTCAATTTGAATGTAGCTTTGTTTATGCGCCCGCCCATATCATATACCCGTCCTACGATGGTATCTATAGACAGGCTCGCACCGATCTCGGGCAGGCCCGGCAGATCGGCCCTGGGACGTATATTTATCCCTCCGACAGCATGGACACCCCGTATGCGCACCGAGTCTCCCATGTTCAATCGCAGGTTGTTGATCCGTCCTCCTATCGCCACAGGTGCGATGAAAGCGGTATCTTTTGGGGGCAAGGTAGCCACCGCTGCGCTGACCCGGCTGGAGTTCGCTACCACCTCATCCTTCCAGTTGAGAGTGAGCGAATCCAGTACGACCTTGCTTCGCAGCAGATTTTTAGGTGCATTCCCTGCCACGCTATCCTTTACATGGGTGCCCAGTGTAACATGGGCATGGGACGTATAGAAGGTGAAATTTTCCTGCGGGTAATGGAAATTTACCTGTTGAACGTTGATCACCCCATCGGCATCTATTTTCCCATAATCCGATGCCAGTATATCATCGAGCAGACATCTGGCCGAGAAGTCAAAATCGACCTGCCCTCCCATCTTCATCCCGTCCAACGGCAGTTTTTCCGCTATCTGTGTGAAGTTGATATTTGCTTTTGCCTGGGCATTGATCGTAGG
Source organism: Bacteroides sp. (assembly GCA_020861095.1). GTDB lineage: Bacteria > Bacteroidota > Bacteroidia > Bacteroidales > Bacteroidaceae > Bacteroides. Next base: position 68,753 of record JAJBTC010000199.1, on the reverse strand, counting down.
CCGGGTCAGGATATGGTCAAACTCCCCCTTAGCCGTGAGCGTGGAGGAGGCGGTTTGCAGACGCAGGTTGTTCAGTTCCAGGGAAGAGGGTTGCTTTCCCGAAAGATCGAGCAGGGTACTGAAATCCAGATCAAAGCCTTCTACAAACGGTTTCTTCGGATGCCTGGCAGAGGCCAGCGTTCCATCCGCCAGTTGCAGGGAAAGACGGATCAGCGGATACTGACCGGGGCCGAGTTTTCCGGTCAGCTTACCGGTCGATTCCACTTTACCACCGGCCACCAGTCTGGAGGAAACAGGCGATATATGCTCCGGGATCATATTCACTACATCGGTCAACGACGAGGCATTGAGGCTGAAGTCAATATCCACGTTGGTCAGCCCCGGTACGGTGTCGCGCTCCAGCGTTCCGGTCGTATTCAGTTCCAACGCTCCGACCCTTACCCGGCCTCTTTCGATGGCAAATGTTTTCAGCACCCTGTCGCGCACCAGTGTGGTGCGGAAAGAGAGGGGCAGTTCGCGGCTGAATGCCTGCCCCTGATACCAGGAGGTAATCCCTGTGGTACGTATGCTCAGGCTCAGGTCGGCGTGTTCTTTGGAAAGGTTGCCTTTGAGGCGCATATTCAGGCTATCTACCATCACAAACACATCCTCTTGCAGATCATCGTAGGTCAGGTTGACATTGCGCAGGCGGATGTTACTGATATTCAGTTCCGGCATCACGAAAGCACTGGTGTCCTGAGGAGCAGTCTCGGTGGTATCGTTGGAAACGAAGATGTCCCAGTTGGCACGCCCCAGCGTATCTACATGGGCATAGATATCGGCGTTCTCTATTTCTAATTGCTTGATGATGATTTTCTTGTCGAAGAAAAATGCCACAGGGTTTACAGCAATCCTGAAATGCTCGAACGCCAGCAGAGTGTCTGTTGCGGTGGAGATGCTACCGTTGCGCAGGCTGACCCCCAGGTCGGGAAAGGTACCAAACAGGGTGATATCTATGGCTTCGCACTTTACGTCGCTCCGGATATATTCCGTACTTAACCCCAGGATAATGGGAGTGATCCGCTTAGGGGTGGCCACGGTATTCAGTACGATAGCTACGACAATCACCAATAGGACGAGTATCCCCGCCAGAGCCAATCCGACTCTGAGCAGGATTTTTTTCACCTTCTTGCCGGCAGGTTTCTCCTTTTCCATAAACGCGTTTTATGTGTATGTTGAAAACGGCACTAAGATACGAAAAAGAGATCATACAAAAGGAAAATCCATGGCTTTTTAGGAACCGGGCGGATTTTAGCTCAGACACAACTGTCGGCGAAGCAAGCAGCCTGTATCAGATAGCTACCCGCCAAAGCAGCAGAACAACAAAAGTACAAACAAACCGAGCTGAATCAATGAGAATATACAAGGTATGTATATCACACCTTTATGAAATCAGCAGATAGACTGTTATTTAGAAAGATTTTACAAATCCTGTTTTACTAAAACAGTAGAAAGGGAGGCAGAAATACCTTACTTTCCATACATGTACTGATTGCAGGCAGTGACTTAACTATCCGTTTTACAGATACTCCTTACTAAACGGTTTTGCCGTCTTTGATTCTATTTTTGCCTCATTCATCCTGAAACAGACTGCCAGCTTCACTTAATCCTTCATCTTTGCACAACGTTTTCTGACAGGTATGGGCAGATCCTATGTTTGAATTGAACAAGCAATCGTTTGAATCGCAACAGTAGAAAACCGTATGAGCCCGTACTTTTGTAACTGAAAACAGGATTTAATCATACAAGTAAAAAGATTATGAAAACAAGAAAATTGGGAAACAGTGGTCCGGAAGTATCTGCCATCGGGCTGGGGTGTATGGGAATGAGTTTTGCCTATGATCCGATCCCCGACCGTAAAGAGATGATAGCCCTTATCCGCAAAGCCTGCGAAGCCGGGGAAACCTTCTTTGATACGGCCGAGATCTACGGTCCTTATACCAATGAAGAAATCGTCGGAGAAGCCGTTGCCCCTTTCCGGGATAAGGTAGTAATCGCCACAAAGTTCGGTTTCGATGTAACAGAGGGCAAACAAGGCGGCACCAACAGCCGTCCCGAACACATCCGGCAGGTAGTGGAACAATCGCTCAAACGACTCAGAACCGATGTGATAGACCTGCTTTATCAACACCGTGTAGACCCGGATGTGCCTATTGAGGAGGTTGCCGGAACAGTCAAAGACCTGATACAAGCGGGTAAAGTAAAACACTTCGGACTCTCCGAAGCAGGCGTACAGACCATCCGCCGTGCCCATGCCGTGCAACCCGTTACGGCTGTACAAAGTGAATACTCCCTGTGGTGGCGACGTCCGGAAGAAGAACTTATTCCGATACTTGAAGAGCTGGGAACCGGTCTGGTACCGTTCAGTCCGCTGGGCAGAGGCTATCTCACCGGAACTATCGGCACAAATACTATTTTCAGCCAGACCGATTTCCGTAGTAAACTACCCCGTTTCACTCCCGAAGCCCTGAAAGCCAATCAAGCGATTGTAGCGCTTATTCGGCGTATGGCTCAAGAGAAAGAAGCAACACCCGCGCAAATAGCTCTGGCATGGTTACTGGCGCAAAAGCCGTGGATCGTGCCTATTCCCGGAACTACGAAATGGAACCGTTTGCGGGAAAATCTCGGAGCAGCGGAAGTGGAACTGACAGCAGCCGACCTGAAACATATCGACGAGGCCAGTTCAGGCATTGTACTGACCAAAGAACGCTATCCTGAAGCACACGAAAGGACAACGGGGCTCTGAAATCATTAAAAACGGAGAAACGGAAAGCATACAAGGCTTGTTATCCTTTCCGTTTCAGGAAAAAATAGTAATTTTAGCCCTATAACTAACTCATAACGTGTATGATTGAAAGTCTGACGGAATTTTACAAACGGATCGAACGCCCTGAAATGGCAACCCTGACCGCCCTGGCCAGAGGGAAAGAATTTTTCAATGTACAGGAAAGTGTATGCCAGTTTGGTACAACCTCTTTTAGTTACAGGGATTTTTATAAAGTGTCCCTGGTGATGCATACGGGGAGGCTATACTATGCCGATAAGTGGATTGAAGTAGACCGCCCTGCCATTCTTTTTTCTACACCTTTGATCCCATACGCATGGGAAAATACTGGAATGGGCAGGGGAAACGGCTATTTCTGTATTTTCAATGAACTGTTCCTCAAACCCGGCGACCGCAACAGTTCGCTGGCAGAAACGCCGTTATTGGATATTTCTAAAGAACGGATCTATTTCCTGGATGATAATACGGTAGACACCATTCAGGATCTCTTTATCAAAATGAAAAAGGAAATGGAATCTGATTACGCACAAAAATCCGATATGCTACGCTGCTACCTGCATCTGATCGTACATGAAGTTATGAAGATGCAGCAGGTAAACCACTATGTAGCCAACAAGAACGCCAGCCAGCGCATTGCCGAACTTTTTCTGGCGCTGCTCGAACGGCAGTTCCCGGTTGACTCACGCAACAGTCTTTCTCTGAAAACGGCTAATGACTTTGCCCGGCGGCTTTCCGTACATGTGAATCACCTCAACCGGGTAGTAAAGAGTACCACCGGACGCACCACCTCTTCTCTTATTTCAAACCGTATTACCCAGGAAGCGGTGCAATTGTTACAACATTCCGATTACTCCATTGCCGAAATTGCTTTTGCGCTGGGATTTGAAGAACCGGCATCCTTCAGCAGTTTCCTGAAAAAACATACGGATATGTCGCCTACGGAGCACCGGGTGAAGGCGGTGGCGGTATAAGATATAGATTATCAGCTTTCTTCATAAGAAAAGAGATAAGATGCATACAAATGATCCGGCATACTATCTCTTTTCGTTTACATAAATCCGGACTTCTTCTTCCTTTGTTTGATTTGCACAACTCATCGTTTGAATCGCAAAAGTCTTTCCCTGAAATATCCACGACCTTTGTAACCGTAACAATGAGTTCAAATCCTAACAAAGAAAACAATGAAGAAAAAGAGTAGGATTTTATCAGTTCTATACCTGTTGGCTTTTACCACCGTTTGGGCACAAAATAGTCAGGAACGCATCCCTGCCAAAGGACTTGCCGTATTTGAAGAAAAAGGAAAATTCCAACCCTATGCATTCTCCTGGCATCCCGTAGGCGACAACGACATACAAATCGAAATCCTTTATGCCGGTATCTGCCACAGCGATCTGCACCACATCCGTGCCGAAGGAAGTGCAGTAGACGAAGCCTACCGGAATGTTCTGGACGGCAAAGTAAAATTCCGCTATGTGATAGATATGCGTACTTTAAAATAATCGATAAAAGAGAGAACCATGAAACGGAGTTTCCTATTAGTAATAATAGTCCTGGTTGGCACGATAGCAATCCTGACTTCGTGCGGTAACCCGGCAACAGAAGAAAAAAATAATCAGACAGATATGGCAAATTCAGAAATACCACACATCAGCGATTTTCCGGTAGGAAACGAAAACACCGGATACGCGCTATATTTCTCAGGCAGATCATGGCTCGCCCCTCTTGCCAGCAACAGCGACCTGAATGTACCGATCTCAAACGTCACCTTTGAACCGGGCTGCCGCAACAACTGGCACAGCCACACAAGCGGACAGATCCTCATTGCTGTAGGCGGTGCAGGCTATTATCAGGAGCGGGGAAAAGAGGCCATCCGTATGGAATCGGGTGATATCGTAGAAATCGCACCCCATGTAAAACACTGGCACGGAGCCGCACCGGATAGCTGGTTTTCACACCTGGCCATCGCCTGCAATCCGCAAACCAATCAGAATACATGGTTGGAGCCGATAAGCGATGAGCCATACAGAGCGGCAACAAAAGAATAGCAATCAGGAGGATGGAAGAGTGTCTGCCATACGTTGGATGAATCGTATGAAACAGCCCGGAATATGTAGTTATTACATGTTCCGGGCTTACTGTTGATAAAGGAATCTTCTGTTATCAGTTATCAGCAAGTATCACATCTGTTGTTTGGTCGGACGGAATATGATCTCATTCACATCCACCTCTTCCGGCTGGCTGATTGCAAACACCACCGCACGGGCAAAAGAATCTGCCGGAATCGCATACTCCTTGTAAAACGCTTCCATTTTCTTTGCTGTTTCCTCATCCGTAGAACTTGCCGGAAGTTCAGACTGCACCGCTCCCGGAGAGATTATCGCCGCACGGATATTATACGGCTTCACCTCCTGGCGCAGCCCCTCTGTCAGGACACGCACCGCATATTTCGTAGCCGAATACACCGCACTACCCGGACTCACCACATGTCCTGCTACCGAAGAAACATTGATAATCTGTCCTGACTTTTGCTCCTTCATAGACGGAAGCGCAGCGGCAATCCCATACAACACCCCTTTGATATTCACATCAATCATCTTATCCCAATCCTCAATACGTAGTTTCTCTAAGGGAGATTGCGGCATCAATCCCGCATTGTTCAGTATTACATCAATCCGCCCAAACCTCTTTACTGCTTCGTCCACCAGATGTTGCACCTGTTTTGCATCCGTTACATCTGTCTGCACCGCATGCGCCTTGCCACCTTTGTGGTTAATTTCATCCGCCAACTTCTGCAACCGGTCGAAACGACGCGCGCCCAACACAACCGTAGCACCCAATTCCGACAACATACGAGCCGTAGCTTCGCCCAATCCGCTACTCGCTCCGGTAATCACTACCACTTTACCTTCTACATTTTCCTTTTGATTGTTCATACATGCTATTTATTAAGTATAACTGTTTGGATTGAAATTCTATCCATTTTAAACAGAACGGATAAAAGAAAGTTTCCCGGATGTTTGATTTGAACAAGAATTCGTTTGAAATACTATACCTATTCCTTTTTATCTGCCGTTACTTTGTACCAGTAATCAAACGAAGAAAAGATCCCGGTTATGAAAACAAAAATTTTAATGTTCCTTATGACAACACTCTTTGCAGCAAACAGCACTTCTATGTTTGCACAGACAGGTAACGAAAAGAAAGTACTGATCGCTTACTACTCCCTGCGCAACGGCAACACCCGTGTGGTAGCCCAGCACATTCAGAAAACCGTAGGCGGAGATATTTTCCGTATTGAAACCGTAGATGCCTATCCGGCTGTTTACAACAACGTGACCGCACAGGCAAAAAAAGAACTCGAATCCGGACATCGGCCTGCCCTGAAAACGACTGTACCCCATTTTGACGAATACGACATTATCTATCTCGGCTCACCCAACTGGTGGAATACCCTTGCTCCGGCAGTCATGACTTTTCTGGAAACTTATAATTTTGAAGGCAAAACGATTGTCCCGTTTATCACCCACGAAGGAAGCCGTCTGGGTGCAAGTGTGACCGATATGGAGAAACTCGCTCCGAAAGCTACGGTGCTGAAAGGACTTCCTGTACGTGGCGGTTCGGTAGATAGCGCCCTCCCCGATGTACAGAAGTGGCTCAAAGAAATCGGTATGACAAAATAGTTCGTTCTCTATGTTCAGAAAACAGCAATGAGTATGGAAAAGATGATAAACCTGCCGCATGAAAGCGGCTCCTCCTGTGTCGTGGAAAATTATGGGGAGGTATTCACTTTTCACAAACAGGGAGTAGCCGATCTTTATGATATGGTAACAAACAGACCCTGTTTTCTCAAAGATGCTTCCATTGCTGACAAAGTAGTCGGAAAAGCTGCTACTCTGATGATTCCGGGAGATGTGAAAAAGGTATATGCACAAGTCATCAGCCTTTCCGCTCTTATCTTACTGCGTAATGCCAGAATTGAGACTGATTTCCGGAATGTGGTTCCTTTTATCCGGAACCGCTTCCGGACTGACTGGTGTCCGTTGGAGCGGAGGTGTTACGATAAGAAAAAGTCAGAAGAAATTTTACCGTTGATAAAAGATTTTATGAAAAGTATAAAAGAACTTCATATACAAACAGAATGGGTTTGAGAGAATAACGCTACGATAAATAATTAGACTGACTAAAAAGAAATTTACATCTGCCTTTCCTATCTTTACATCCTTGTTGCCGTTTACATTCCATCTTCCGATAATAAGGACAAAATATGATGATTCGTATTTATATTATATCTGCAACCGGATATACCTCTTTTCAACATCCTTTTTAGATGGAAGAAAGAACAGTATGTTTTTATGATTAGTATAGGTTTTGTTTACTACTTTCCTGAGCCTGTTACTGTTTCTAGAAAATTAGAAACAAAAACGAGGTCATCCCATAATACTCCTATAAAATAAAACCTCTCTAAAATCAGCTAACAAGCTGTATTTTAGAGAGGTTTAACAAATCTCGTTTTACTTAAACAGTAAAAAGTGGAGCTGGAGGGAATCGAACCCTCGTCCAAACGAGGAAACCGCAAGCTTTCTACATGCTTATCTTTGCCTGAATTTTCGTGTACGGGCAGAACCAAAGCCATCAACCCATACCTTATCCTCTGAAGTTTCATCTGCAATGCGAGGCCATCACAGACTATCTCCGATTTGACTGCACCACCGGATCGGAATGCTTCGGAGCAACAGCTTCCGGGTGATGTCTTGTCCGGGCACCTGGTGCCCGGATTAAGCTAATCTACTGTGATTCGATTAAGCAGCAAGAGCGTAATTATTTTCGCCAGATAAAATGTTGATAACTGAGATTTAAGTGCCAATTAACGAAGCACCGCATGCTTACTCACCATTTCTTCCCGCTGTCAAATCCAGTCAACCCCAAAAAGAAATAATTCACTAATTATCAGAGAAATAATACAATCATTTAACGTTTGAATAACAAACCAGTAATGATACTCTTACTTCCATTTTTATTTCTCCGGTACAAAGATAATCAATTATAACGAGATTGACACTGTCTGAGTTCTGTAATTAACAATATATAGAGTATGTGAAAAGACCTCATATCTATCCCTTATACAGGCATAATCTTAATTCTGATACAGATCTTACCTTTATGGTATAAGTTATAAGAAATTACCATCTATTATAGAATGGATCTACTCCATAAATATCATATATACAGAAAGGAGATACCTTTATGTATAAAGATTTATTTCATGAGAACAAAATGAAGTAAACTTTCCCTATTCCCGCCGGCAAACTTTGTAAGCAGCATTCTATGCTTCTGTACAAAGAACAGAAATGCACACACATTCTGTTACATAAAATTATTAGTGTCATAGGTATCGGTCTGCATTCTGCTAAAACAGGAAATTCCTCAGCACATTCTACTCTATTTTTCCTAACTTTGCAAACTCAATCAAACCACAAAAGACATGGACGAAAATCTAACTCCATTTCCGGAAGAGCCAAACGTAAAACCTTTTAAAGAGACTCCTTCCCCTACAGAGAAGGCAGCATCCATTTCCGATCCTAATTCTGCAGAAAATAGAAAAGAAAAAAAGAAAAACTACAGTCGTTTTATCCGCAGAGGAATACTGGGTCTTGTAGTGCTGGTACTGATCTACCTCTCTTACTCCGTCGCAGATCTGTTTATCTCTCCGGACCGCCATATCCGGCAGATCTACTTAGTGCCGGAAGATGCGGCTTTCATCATCCGATCTTCCGAACCGGTGAAAGACTGGCGTGCGTTCAGTGAGAGTGCGCCCTGGCAGGCCCTCAAACAGGCTCAGTCGTTCGACGAAGTAGCTCAAAACGTGGGCACACTGGACTCATTGATCCGGAGCAACCAAACACTGCTTTCTCTGGTAGGGAAACGTGACCTGCTGATCTCTCTGCATAAGATCAGTTCCAAAGACTGGGACGCACTCATCCTGATCGACCTGCAAAAGGTTTCGAAACTGGAAACACTGAAAGAGCAGATGGAGACGGTATTGAAAATGACCGGAAGCCAGGTGACACAGCGTACACACAATCAGATCCCCATCCTGGAAATGCGGGATGCGCAGACCAGAGAGACGCTTTATATGGCTTTTATAGACAATCACCTGGCAGCATCGTATACTTCCCGCCTGGTAGAGGGAGCCATTGACGAACGTGATAATCCCCGTATCGGACGTTCAGAGGCCTTTATCGAAGCGGAGAAACTGGTGTCGGACAAGGGACTTTGCCGCCTGTATGTCAATTACGCATACGTTCCTCAGTTCCTGGCCCTCTATCTGGGAGGCAGCAATGAGTATATAGATATGTTCAGCCGCTCGATGGACTTTGCCGGACTGTGGTTCGACAGCAAACAGGACCGGATGGAAGTGAAAGGACATACCCTTTGCAAAGAAGAAGCAGACCCGTATGTAACGGCGCTGTTGCAGTCCGGGAAACACCGGATAAAGGCGCATGAGATCCTCTCTGCCCGCACGGCATTCTATACGAACATCGGATTCAGCAACCCGACGACTTTTGTCGAGGAGCTGGAAAAAGCCCTGTCTATACACGACGAAGCGGCCTACAACGATTTCAAAAGTACACAGAAAAAGCTGGAAGGCTATTTCGGTATTTCCTTAGAAAAGAACTTCCTGAGCTGGATGTCGGGAGAGTTTGCCCTCTCCCAATCGGAACCGGGATTGCTGGGACAGGAGCCGGAACGCATACTGGCTATCCGTGCCAGAAACATCAGGGATGCCCGCAAGAATATGGAATTGCTGGAAAAGAGGATCAAAAACCGCACTCCGATCAAGGTGAAGAAGGTGGAATACAAAAAGTATGAGATCAACTACCTGGAGATGAAAGGTTTTTTCCGGTTGTTCTTCGGTAAGTTGTTCGATAGCTTCGAAAAACCTTACTATACGTATCTGGGAGATTATGTGATCTTTAGCAATACCCCTTCTGCCCTGCTCTCTTTCCTCGAGGATTACGAACAGAAGAACCTGTTGAAGAACGATCCGGGATTCCGGAAGAGTTTCAAACAGATGGACAACAATTCCACCCTTTTCGTATACGCGGATATACATAAGTTTTTCCCGCAACTGCAACAGATAATGGATGCCTCTACACGGGCCGACCTGCAGGCCAACCGGGATGTACTCTACTCTTTCCCTTACTGGTGCATGCAGATCACCGGAGAGAAACAGGCTGCGTCGTTGCACTACCTGATGGAACATCAGCCCTACACCCCGCAACCGGAAGTGACGGCAGCTACCGACCCGAACGAAGAAGATGACGCCATGAAAGAAGATGCTGCTACGGAAAAGGAACTGATGAATGAACTGAAGCGGTTCTATGTAGAGAAGTTCGAGGGAAATGTGTTGCGTGATTTCTATGAAGAGGGAGCCCTGAAGAGCGAATCGGAAGTGAAAAACGGAAAACGCAACGGACGCCACCGGGAATACTACGAAAACGGAAAACTAAAGGTACGTGGCAAATACAGCAATAACCGACCGAAAGGTACCTGGAAATACTATACGGAAGAGGGGAAGTTCAATCGCAAAGAGAAATTCTGATCCGTATGCCTATCTATACTGATCCTACAGGAAGTACATATCGTACAAAAAATCTGTATCTGTAAAAGCAGAAAGAATTACCCTCCTGTAAGTAGCCGGAGATCCTGTTCAGCGTATATACAAAAGCATAGAGAGAGGCTCATCTGTTTGTCAGATAAGCCTCTCTATTGTAATATATCCCGGTTTATCTGAATATGACCGTAACTCTTGCTGTGATTGTATCTGAATTCCGCTCACGTACCAGGAAAGTATAAGCCTGTGGAAGATCATCCAGATCCAGATCGACGGGTACGGATACTTTCCATACATTATTCTCCACATACAGAGAAGCTCCTTCGCCATCTGCATCCGGAATGAGATATCGAACTGCCCCAGCGGATTAAACAGATCCAGGACATAAAGGTTATATTCTTTTGTACATGCTAAAAAGGAAAAGAAGAAAAATTAAATATACTCTTATTCATTAGTCAAAGGAAATTCAAAGAGTTTGTACTATTTTTGTCTATTATATGTAACATCTGTCGTGAGACTAATTGCTCCATGAAAGCCGAACCATTGTCTTTTACCTGATAAAAACTCAGAAATATATAAACATTATAAAGATGTACAAAGTTAAAGTAATAGCCATAGCCTTTTTATGGGCTGCGACCTGGACCGCCTGCGGTTCCGGAAAGAAAGAACAATCTCAGGAAAGTACCATGAACAACAATGAACTAACCATGCTGGTAGGTAGCTATACCTCCGGCAGCAGCAAAGGAATATATACGTATCGGTTCGATCAGGAAACCGGCACGGTCACTCCGCTGAGCGAGGCGGAAGTTTCTAACCCTTCTTACCTGAATGTATCGGCAGATGTAAATTTTGTCTATGCGGTGAATGAAAATGAAGGGGACAAAGCAGCAGTATCGGCTTTTGCTTTCAATAAAGAAAACGGTACGCTGCGTTTGCTCAACAGCCAGCCTACCCATGGGGATGCGCCTTGCTACGTAATCACCAACGGCAAGCAGGTAGTAACCGCCAATTACGGAGGTGGAAGTATCACTGTCTTTCCCCTGGCTGCCGACGGTTCGCTGTTGCCGGCTTCGGCAGTGATTCCTTTTGAAGGATCAGGCCCTAACTCCGAACGTCAGGAGAAACCTCACCTGCATTGCGTACGGTTTACTCCCGATGGGAAACATCTGTTGGCGGATGACCTGGGAACGGATAAGATCCATCATTTCTATGTGAATCCACAGGCTGACGCGCAGAACAGGGAGACTTTGCTGACACCGGGAACTCCTGAGGCATATTCCATAGAGCCAGGCTCCGGTCCGCGCCACCTTACGTTCTCCGCAGACGGGAAGTTTGCCTATCTGATCAATGAGATCTCGGGCACGGTGACGGCGTTCAGCTATGAGAATGGCGAACTGCAACAGATACAGACAGCGGTATCCGATACCTTGGGAGCCGGAGGAAGCGCGGATATTCACATCAGCCCGGATGGCAGGTTCCTGTACTCCAGTAACCGCCTGCAGGCAGACGGTATCGCGATCTTCAGCCGGGATACGGAGACCGGACTATTGACCCGTCTGGGACATCAGTTCACCGGAGTGCATCCACGTAATTTTATCATTACTCCCAACGGTAAATACCTGTTGGTAGCCTGCCGCGACAGTAATGTGGTACAGATCTTCCTGCGGGATCAGGAAACAGGTCTGCTTACAGAAACAGATAAGGAGATCTTACTGGACAAACCGGTCTGCATCAAATTCGCGGAACGCCCGGGAGAGTGAACACAACTTGTATAGAGAGCATCGTTTGCCGAGGACCTGGCAGACCAACCGGATAGATAATAAATAACATATAGTCTATAAGGATGGTTACCCATAGAAACAAAATGTCCTCCTAACTATTCAGGTTGCATTTTATTTATTACTCCCTTCTCTATATTTTGTCCTTCTCTGTAATGCGTCTCCACGATGTATATATCCATTAGGCAGATATATTTTCAATGTATCCCCCACAGTGGTGTATTTCCATTCTGAACGCTGAGACGCACGCCGTGCGTCTCTACAGGATACGGATTACTCATGCGGGTCCTATAAATTAAGATACATGCTTATGGGAAGAAAATGATATCCGGGATCCATATAGAACATTCGACCCGTACTTAGTTACTTTCCTGACAGAAACGTAGCATGTATCTTTATTCAAAAAAGAGTATCTCTCCTCCATCCGACCCGGCATACTTCCGTAGCAGATCCTGGATCATGCGTGCTACCTCTTCCAGACCTCCCCGCCCGCTATAACCATTGATAATGGCAAGTATATGTCGTGTATCCATATCCATTTTGGTACGTTCGTGGTCACTGGTAGGGGTTCCGATCCCTCCTGCGGCATCGCGGTAGACCGGAAGTCCTTCGATATTGAGCTCACCGCGACTGATAGCTTCAAACGGTTCACCGGCACATCCTATCCCCAACCGAAGATCAGTGCCCTGTATTTTATCAGCATCAAAACCACCGATGGAGTATCCCGTACGTAGAGAGACCAGATTGATCAGATCTACCAGCGTATCTATCTGATAGAGAGGGATACCCCGTAACACTCGCCTGCGTAGTGCCTCTGCCGAAGGACGGTATCTGCCCGGATCTTTACCACAACGTTTGTATGCCGCCCGGGTAGCGGCAATGACCGGCTGATTCTTGATATCCCCCATATGAGTGGAAGACATCAGTTTTTCGGAAAACGCATGGATCTCACTCCACAACTGTTCATCGTATTTCCGGTTGCTGACTCCGGCATATACAGCCGCACCGGCAAATACAGGACAGACTGTCTTTATTTCATCGGATACTGTGATCGTAAACATGATTTATGTATGTTAAATGTATTTATTGGATCAGCCAGGCAATTCCAACTCTACATGGATACAATGGTTGTATTTGGCAATATCTTTCATTCCCCTTATTGTTCACCAACGAATCAGTGACTGTCAAAGGCAGACAGAGGGAAAGACAAGTACATTGCACGTCTGGTAAGTTCGTGCCTCCCAACAAATTAAAGATATCAGTTACCGTAATAATCCCGGAACCAGAAATTAAGTTGTACATTTTCCTGGGTAGTATCGATCTTATAACTGAACCTCTGGGGCTCCGTGAGACGTGCTACCTCCTGATTATTTACATATACGGATACGCGTTGGTCCGAATCAGTCACATCTGCCACAAATACCATTTCTTCCGATGCGCCCAATGGAACTTCCAATACACGTGGATCAGGTCCGAAGGTTCCTACCTGACCACCTGAGTTGCGATAATAACAGAAGTCTTCCTCCTTACCCTGTACATACATATAGGTAGAAGGACTTAAAGTACATAAATTAGTCAGACAAGTCATAGTAATGCGACAAGTGGCATCACTTTTTTCATTTTCGGTACCTATGGGTTCACTGCTCCATACATTTATAGAAATAAACAGGTACACCAGAGTGGTTGCAACAAACACAATTCTCTTTTTCATACGCATTACCTATTAAGATTATACAAAAAATTCTTTGCTAAGTTAAATAAAAAAATAATTAAAATTACGACACATTACTTCCCATTCATTCTTTTAATTATAACTAATATACACAAGTTATGTAACTTAGTATAGATTACAGATTCATTACAAAGAGTACATTACATCTTCGAACATTTACGTTCCTGCAAAAACAATGTGTGTGTTTGATAAGCACATACAAATGTAGAAAAAATATAATACAGGAATTGCACAGGTCAGGCAACAGTCCTGATCACCAAACAGGATCAATCCACTCATCTGCTACCGGAAAAAATTCAGGAATTATGGTTTCAGAGCAATCCCCGATAGAATACGTCCGGAGTGGATCCCCAGGCGTCGGGCAGAAAAGAAATCGTCACATTGCCGGTAGGTGCAGATCCCCGCCATTTCAATCTGCGTATCAGGTATATCAAATGCATTCAATTGCATCCGGTTGGCTTCCCACAGATCGATATGATACTTCCCGGTCGAAGTGTTCAGACTGGCTATGCGAGACCTATCAAACCCTTCCTGCCGGAAGGTTTCAACGACATCCTCTCCTACTTCAAAAGACTCTCCGGATATGGAAGGACCAATACAGGCCAGCAGATCGCTACCCTCTGTATCGAAACAGTCCCGCATCCGATGCAATGTTTTTTCCAGAATGCGTCCGACCGTACCCCGCCATCCGGCATGTACGGCACCTATTGCCTGGTGTTTGCGATCGTACAACAAGACAGGCACGCAATCGGCAGTAGAGATACACAGGATATGGCCCGGCAGGTTGGTAATCAAGGCATCTATCCCATACAGAATTTCTGAACGTCCGGAGTCAGACAGAGACAGATATTCCTGATCCACCTCAAAGACTTCCGTTCCGTGAGTCTGCCGGGGAATGACCCACGACTCCGGTTTCCAGGAGATACCTTGTTGCAGGATGCTGAGATTCTCTCTAACATGCGCAGGGTCGTCGCCACACCAGGGCGAACAGTTGAAAGAGGCATAGCTCCCTTTACTCACTCCACCGTGGCGGGTGGTCACAAAATGAGAAATGCCGGGACAGGACTGCAACAGCCCGTATCCCAACATTCCTTTGTGATTCTTTCGGAGGGGTATCATTCCTCTTCCCCATCCTCTTCGTATTCGAAATCGAAATCATCCTCATCGCTGGTAGCTATGGGATCGTGCGGGATCTCTTCGTCCTCACCCATCTCTTCAAGTTCCTGTTGCAGGCGGTGCACATCTTTGGGGCGGTGCACGAGGGATTCGATGCGGTTGCTCTCTTTGTTGAGCTCTTCCCAGAGGATATCTTTCAGTACGGAGATCCCCAGACCGGTGACAGAAGAGATAAATACATACGGGATCCCCTCCGGCAATGTGGGTTCGATCTCATCCATCAGTTCCTGATCCAGCATATCACTTTTGGTTATGGCCAATACCCGCTGTTTGTCCAGCATCTCGGGATTGAAGGTCCTGAGTTCGTTGAGCAGGATCTCATATTCCTTGCGTATATCGTCGCTGTCGGCAGGTACCATAAACAGCAGCAAAGAATTACGCTCGATGTGTCGCAGGAAACGGAGTCCCAACCCTTTCCCGGCACTGGCTCCTTCAATGATACCGGGTATATCCGCCATCACAAAGGATTTGCCGTCGCGATAGGGCACGATCCCCAGATTAGGCTCCAGTGTTGTAAAAGGATAATCTGCGATCTTCGGACGAGCTGCCGACACGGTAGAGAGCAGGGTAGACTTCCCGGCGTTGGGAAAACCGACCAGCCCTACATCCGCCAGCAATTTCAGCTCCAGGATCACAGTCATCTCCTGCATGGGCTCTCCCGGTTGTGCAAAGCGGGGTGCCTGGCGGGTAGCGGTCTTGAAATGGGTATTACCCAGGCCTCCCCGACCGCCTTTGAGCAGGATCACCTCCTGATCGTGTTCGGTCACATCACAGAGATACTCTCCGGTCTCCGCATTGTAGACCACCGTTCCGCAAGGTACTTCAATGATCTTGTCTGCTCCCTGTTTTCCGAAACTGCGGCTGCGCCCGCCCGAATCTCCGTGCTCTGCCATGGCATGACGGTCGTACCGGAGATGGAGCAGGGTCCAGTAGTTGCGGTTGCCTTTCAGGATGACATGGCCTCCTCGTCCGCCGTCACCCCCGTCGGGTCCGCCATTGGGGATATACTTCTCGCGCCTCATGTGCGTAGAGCCTCTGCCTCCCTTACCGGAACGGCAGTATATCTTTACGTAATCAACAAAATTCGATTCAGCCATTTTTCTTATCTTTTCTCCTATTTGATAATAGGATATAATCAATTACAAGGAGACGCAACTGTGCGTTTCTACATTATTTTTACAAACTATCTATTGCCTGGGCGATCTTGGCAGAGATCTCCTCCATACTACCCATACCTGCAATGTGGTGGTATTTGTTCTCCCCTTTGAACCAGTCGATCAGCGGCGCGGTCTGTGAGTGATACACTTCCAGACGTTTGCGGATGGTCTCTTCGTTGTCATCCGCACGTCCGGAGTCGATACCCCGTCTGATCAGACGTCCCATCAACTCCTCTTCGGGCACATCCAGGTCGATCATTACAGATACTTCCTGTCCTCTTTCGGCAAGCATCTTTTTCAATGCTTCGGCCTGAGCAATGGTACGTGGAAATCCATCAAAGATCACCCCTTTGCTATCCTGAAAGCCATCCAGTACGCTCGCCAGAATGTCAATCATCAGTTCGTCCGGGATCAATTGTCCCTGGTCTATATATCCTTTGGCAGTCTGTCCCAGTTCGGTACCGTTTTTGATCTCCGCGCGGAGTACATCTCCGGTAGAGATGTGGTTCAGACCATATTTTTCTACAATACGCAGACTCTGAGTTCCCTTTCCTGATCCGGGAGCTCCGAAAATTACAATATTCAACATGTTAGTGTTTAGTCTATATTAAACAATTTATAATAGTTTTGTTTCGGCCAGAGAAAACTTCACTATTTACGATGTACGGATGTATGGTATGATGCACGATTGAAATTACAGGTTGATCTCTTTCTGTCTTATGTATCCGTAACACTTGTTTGTCAGATCCTCCTATATATACCGGTTCTCAATCACAGATCAGTATTCCGCACACATACAGGTTCCTCTATTCAGGGAACTACAGTATAAATATCGGGATAGTTGCGGCCAAATCCATCGTAGTCCAATCCATACCCCACGATAAAATCATTGGGTATCTTCATGGCAATGTATTTGATATCCAGTTCTACCTTTAGTTTATCCGGTTTCAGCAGTAAAGTTGCGATCCGTATCTCTTTCGGATTACGCGTTCCCAGTGTTTCCAGCAGACGTTGCATAGTGAGCCCGGTATCTACGATATCTTCCACGATCACCACCGTACGGTTGGTCAGGTCTTCATTGATACCGATCACTTCTTTGATCGTTCCGGTAGAGGACACTCCCTGGTAAGAAGCCAACTTCACAAAAGAGACTTCGCAGGGGATGGTTATGTACTTCATCAGATCGGCTGTAAACATAAATGACCCGTTGAGTACACTCAGGAACAATGGATTTTGTCCTTCCAGGTCCCGATTGATCTCGTCTGCCACGCGTTTTACCTCTTTTTGGATCTCTTCTCTGCCGATAGAGATGGTAAATAGTTTGTCTTTTATTTGTATAGTGTCCATAAACCGGTAATTTAAAATTGAAGCAAAAATACGATTTTTCTTCCAGTTGGTGTGTATTACGCTTCATTTTCTTTGCGTCAGCATCAAGAGGAAAAATAGATTTACGATCTGATAACTGACGGTTCCGGATTGGAAATACAATGAATATGGACTGACTTATAAAGACACTTTAACCGTGGGTTTTCATTTTATAGGTCCACCCCCGGTATGCTTGCTATACAGATGTAAATAAGTGTTCCTAAATTAATTGTATATATACTATTCCGATCCCCTGTAGAGACGCACGGCGTGCGTCTCAGCATACCGAATGGGAATACATATACCCTGTTTTTGTGGGACTGGCATTGCGGAGACGCACGCCGTGCGTCTCTACAGGTAATCCCTTTCTATACACACGAAGTCATATAAAGTCATTTTGTTGATAGGCTTATAGATAATATACCACGTCTCTACAAAATCCGAAAGATTATATACAATCAATTAAGAACACTTACTTATATTCTTTTATCATTTTGTCATTTCTGACATTTTGTTTTTCAAATGCTCTGAGATTTCTTTATTTCAGACCTGAGTATACACCCTTTCCTTTCAAACGATTCTCAGCGATCAGGAATATAGCAAAAAGATGCTACTTTATACAGCATACATCCATTTATTCATTTCTTTCAGATAGATACAGTCTTTGTGTTTGCTAATCGCATTTTTACATTACTATATAACAGTTTAAAAATTCATGTGGACGGGTTCTGAAAAAAAGAAATTCTTTCCTTTTAAGGACAAAAACAAAACTTTTTCCCTCACTTTATAGCTTATTGTGAATCTTCCATAGGCTTATGATTCAAAACCCATAGGCAAACGAATCGTTTGCTTATGGCAAATGGTCTGTTTGCACCAGTGCAAACGCCGGTTTGGACCGGTGCAAACCAGTCAAAAGGACCGTGCAAACGGAAAGGACACCTTGTTTTTAGCAGAGTTTTGTGCTGGAAGCTCTGTTTTGAAAAACATGAGAGTCAAAGAAACAGCAAAATTTCAATCAAAATATCATTAAACTATTCAGTTATGCATCTATTTGAAATAATCAGATAAGAGTTATGACAAAAGAATAAGTCGCAAGCGACTCTGTTTCCGGAATATGTATTCTGAGTCAGAACAACAGGGGAATTCTAAGTTTCAATCCGGATAACACACAGATAAGTTATGCACGGAAAATGGGGAAAAGTCCTGTTAGGACGACAGAATTCAGCCCAGGGTAAGGCTAAGCGCAGGGAACCGAAGCAAGCCGCCACCCTGGGCTGCGAGGCGCACAGCCAGTTGAGTGCCGTAGGTACGATACAAACACACGATGTATACACCTGTTTATCTGCAACTTACCTACGGCGTTTTTTGGGTGTGCGTCTCGCCCCAGGGTGGTGTCGGATTCCGTTTCTCTTCATCCTCCTGCCCCCGGCTAACGTATGTCGTCCTTACAGGACTTGATATCTGCCTGCAGTGAGTCTTCATTGTCTCATTCAAACACAAACCACAGGCTGCCCCGGAAAGGAACATAGTTGAGTTGCATATTCTTTTGTCCGGTCGGACCGGTTCCCTCCGCTTGCTGAAAACGAGTGCCTATGGCCGGAATGGCATGCATAAATCCCAGAGAGGTATCCGGAAAAGCCGGTACCGTGTTGGAGTGTTTGGCTCCCTGCGGATGTGGCATCTGTAACATTTGGAAAAACAGGTCCGATTGGGAAGGGATCAGGGTGAGTGCCCCTTCCCCGGTATGTACGGTAACCCGGCGACAATCGGCATGATAGCCTTTGAATTCGGGATATTCCCATACCTCTCCGGTAATGGCGTTGTTGTATGCCTTACTCCACGCTCCGAACTCCATACCCTGCAAGCGGTTTTTCCATACCCGGTAGGGTCCCCGACCGATCCACTCCATCGAACGGATTTTCTCTTCGGGATAATCGAAGCCGATGCCGATATAGTCTACCTCTCCACTGACTTCAAAGCTATAATCGAGGCGGGCGGGCATACCCGGTTCGAAGCACCAGCGCAGCCATTGTTTACCGTCGTAACGGAGTTCTACATAGCAAATGTCACCTTCCCGGAAAGAGTGAAGTCCCTGGAAGTTATCGTCACGGTTGAATACGATCGGGCCATTGCTCAGTGAAATACTCCCCCGTGCAGTAACGACCTGATCCAGCAATCCGTCTGATTTGCGGAATACAAATGTGTGATCTCCCTGACGTACCGTAAGGGTAGTGTCGCCTTCCTCCACGATCGGTTTGGCAGTCGCGACTTCAGACAACACTTTGCCCCGTATGTGATCTTCTTTACCGATGGGCCAGCTCCAGGTAAACAACTCATACCCCTGCGGATCGCGGGCGGTGACAAAGAAGACATCACTTTGTTGCCAGCCTTCGGGCAGTCCGAGAGGAATAGAGCGCCTTTCGCCCGGTGCCAGAGAGTGAGGCGGCACCTGCACCTCCGGCTGGCGTATCACCTCCCACCCGTTGATGTCCGAACGCAAATCGCCCAGTTGCCAGGAGAGGGTACACTCCCTGAGATCGGTAAACATATAATTATTCTCTACAACGAGCCGTCCGTCAAACGAAGAAGGGATTACCCGGTTTTTCACCTGTATGGGCGACCAGATCTCTTTGATGGTATAGTAGCTTGCTTCCTTTTCGCGGTAAGGTCCTACAATACCATCGGGAGCCAGGTCTTCCTTCGTATCGATCCGTCCGTTCTCCTGGGACATCCGTACGCCTTCATCGGCAAATACCCAGAAGAAGAAACCTGCCGGATAGCGGTGCTTCAGCATCATGTCCCAGTAGTCGGCCATACCGGCCCCTGCCCCACCGTCGTAATTGCCGTGCAATATTTCGGTAGGGAAGAAAACTTCTTTCCCATAGATAGCCGAGTTGGTCATGTAGTTGTAACCGGGATAGTGTTTGCTGTCTGTTCCGTTGTATTTTTCCCAGGGATGCATCACATACCGTTTCTGCAGATCGTGCAGGTAGAAGTCTTCGTCTACCTCGGCGTTCCACCCTCCTTCATTGCCATTGGCCCAGATCACGATACACGGATGATTGCGGTCACGTTCCACGGTAGCTTTGGCCAGTCTTCGGGCGGTAGGTACGTCGTATTTTTTCTGCCAGCTGCACATTTCATCGATCACAAGCAATCCAAGTGAGTCGCAGATCTCCAGAAAATCTTTATCAGGAGGATAGTGAGACATGCGCACGGCATTCATGTTCATACTTTTGATGAGCAGGGCATCTTCCAGAGAGATCTGTCGGTTCAGTGTACGTCCGCTCTCGGGCCAGAAGCAATGACGGTTGACTCCTTTGAATACCAGGCGTTCGCCGTTGAGATAGAATCCATCCTGCGGACGGAATTCGATGGTGCGGAATCCGAATTTCTCCGTCACCCGGTGCACCAGACGATCTCCCTGCCGGAGTTCTACCACGGCACGGTAAAGTGCCGGCTTCTCCTGGCTCCACACTTGAGGAGAGGCGACCTGTACAAAAAGATCTTCTCCTGTTTTTGCATACACCGGATCACTCACCCGCTGGCCGTCGAGGGTCTCTACTGATACAGAGAGGATCTCATTGCCCTGAAGCCCTGCTGTATAAGGACGTACCTGCAACAGACCGTCGGCTGTGGCATGGACGGCGATAGACTCTATGTGCTGCCGGGGTTTGATCTCCAGCCAGACAGGGCGGTAGATCCCTCCGAACAACCAGAAGTCGGTACGGCGTTCGGCATCGTTGATCTGATCGTTAGCAGAATGTTTGGTAACCTTTACCTCCAACAGGTTGTCTTTACCGTAGCGGAGCAGGTCGGTAATGTCATACCCAAACCGATAGAAACCACCCTGGTGGATCTCTCCGACCGGCTGGCCGTTGAGCTTTACTTCCGTATCGGTCATAGATGCGTCAAAGACGAGACGCACGTGCTGATCTACCCAGCTTTTTTCTGCTTTGAAGGTATGGCGGTAATAGCCGGATTCGTCTGCCCGGGTCTCTTCCCAACCGTAATAGAAAGTACCGAATCCATGATATTCCCAACAGGAGGGTACAGGGATCTGGCTCCATTTACCTGCATTCCTTCCGGTGGTGCACATGAAGTCCCACTTTACAGTGGTGTCTTTGTCTTTACCGGACAGGTAATGAATGATGGTTTCTTGCGCTTGCGCCTGTATGTGTGTGATACAGGCTATACTTAAAAAAACGGCTAAGCATGTTTTTCTTATCATGGTGTTTTAATTTTTATTCTTTTTCTATTCATTTCTTTGCTCCGCCAGGGAAACGAAAAGATTTACGATTTTACAATGTACGATGTACGATTGAAAATACATCCCATAACGTATAATATACAACTCTTCACAGGAAAAACTCGCTTCGCTCAGACAGATCCTGCTCTGTTGTCGACATATATCTGCACTTCGTTTACGCTACAAGACCAAAGGCGACCCAACGCCTGTCCCGGGCGTGTTGCGGATGGTTGTGATTGCCTCAAATGTTTCGTATATCTGCAAACGGATGACGATGAGTCTGCTCCGTTTGGTGATTTGCAATTTACGATATTTTTTTGAATGAGAAGGTGTGAATCCATCCATTGCTAATTATTAAACCGTAGATTGGTAAATCAATCGTAGATCGGTAAATCATTCCAGTGCAAATCTTAGGTCTGTAAATCATAGTTTGGTAAATAACTCAATCATAGATCAGTAAGCCAAACCATTGTAAATTGTAAATCGTAAATCAGTAAATCGTAAATCAGAATGGGTATTTGCCCTGGTCTGCCCCTCTTTTGAGGGCATCTATGGCTCTCTGGTCGGAAACGGCGTTCTGTCTGCGGTCGAACACGGAGAAGTCATATCCGCCGTTGTCCCAATAGAAAGGAACGAGTCCGTAGTTCTTGGCTTGTTCGGTCACATACTCCAGATAGTAGGCACGGGAGTTTTCGTGAGCTTCCTGGAAGTCCGTATCCTGGATCCTTCTTTTTATCGCACCGTATTCGCCCAGGATCACAGGAATGCCTTTGTCTACAAAGTGTGTCCGCATCAATTGGAATTGCTCTTTGATGTATTCCTCTTCTCCCCAGCTGGCATTGCGGATGGCACCGTCTACTTCCTGATCCACATGATGATCTGCTCCCCAGAAATAGGCACAAGCTCCCCAACTGGC
Source organism: Bacteroides sp. (assembly GCA_020861095.1). GTDB lineage: Bacteria > Bacteroidota > Bacteroidia > Bacteroidales > Bacteroidaceae > Bacteroides. The sequence continues at coordinate 45,941 of JAJBTC010000199.1, read as the reverse complement.
GTCTTCGGTCATCAGAGCGAAATCGTAGGGTGAATAATAGTGCACCTCCACCATCAACCGGTTGGAGACCGAACGGTCTTCCGCCATGTTCATAAACTCTGCCGTGTGCCCGATATTGGTCAAAGGCCCCTGGATAATGAGGTTACGGTATGTGTTACGTCCTCCTGTAGCCCGGACTTCATCTATAAAGGTCTGGGAATACATTTTCAGATATACCATATTCTCTGGTTCCGAAACATCGGGTTCGTTGGCTCCGGCAAATAACAAACGCTCGTCGTAGTCACGAAAATGGGTAGCGATCTGTCTCCACAGCAACTTCTGTACTTCGTTGACCGCTTCGGCATGATCGGGTTTGCAGTTGTCATCGTGCCAGCCACCGTCCCAGTGGATATTCAGGATGGCATACATATCGTTGTCTATACAATAGTCTACGACTTCCTGCACCCGTTGCATCCAGGCAGGCCTGATGGTGTAGTTTACATCTTCTTCCAGATAGCCATACCAGGCACAGGGAATGCGCACCGCATTGAATCCGGCAGCTTTCACTGCCTGGATAAATTCGCGTGTGGCTTTGGGGTTTCCCCACATCTGTTCGTCGGCGGTAATATCACTCAGAGGTGTCTGTCCGGGTACGATGGGAGATTGTGCCACCCGGATCGCCTCGAGTGTATTTCCCAGGTTCCAGCCCAGATGGATCTTCGCGGCCAGTGTACGGGCATCGCTTTCCATGCCTGCCATATCCGGATCATACGTATGTTGTGTGATACGGAACTCCTTCTCTTCATCCTCTGCTCTGAACAGCAGGGTGGCCCTACGGGGTTCGCCACTGGTATGTTCAGGAACACTGAAAAAGACATCGCATTTTTCTCCTTTTTTTCCGGAAGTGGTTCCCGCATCCAGGGCACACCATTCCGCGTCACACGTCACGGTCCAATCCGCATTAGATACCATTTTAAGGCTTGCCCGCTGAGCCATAGAGGTCAGGTTCATGATTCCGTCTGACTGACTCAGGAACATGAGCTGCACAGGAAAATCCTCTGCTTTTTCTTTGCTGTTTGTACAGGAGAGGGCCAGAAAGGAATATAGAATGATAAATAAATTCATCCGTAATAAATTATGTTTTTTATTAAACTTCATGATCATTGATTGAATAAATCGTTTCTTTAAGATTAAAAATAACGGAACAGCAAGGTGGCTATATACGCTGCTGTTCCTACATATCTTTTATTCATTTACTACCAGACGGAAATTGTCGAAATAAATCTCTAATACGGCATCGGGATTTTCTCTTCTATGTTTCGTATAGATACCAAAATCCGTGTTGTTCCGATCCAACAGTTCCTGATAGGTACTACCCTGCACCAATTCTGTCAGAGGAATGCTGCCTGCCATCCAGTATCCTGTATCGGTATTTCCGGTATGCATACTTGCAGGTACGTGGCTTTCCTGGTAATAATCCCAGTTATTGGCCAGCACCACTTCGAACGTAATACCTTCTGTATATTGTTCGATGTAACATTCGTAGCGAAGTTCCATCTTACTCAGAGGCGTATGGGCAGGTATGACCTCTGTGGATGGATAACGGATACCATTGATGATATTTCCCCACCACCCTTGCCAGGAACCGGGCTTGCCTTTGATCCCGTAGCAAGTGCCGGTAGACAGATAGGGCGGCGCGCTGCCATCCGCCACGAGAGGGAAGTTGTCGCTGCCCCAGGAGTACCAGCCAACACCGTCGTAGTCGAGGATGACATGATCTACAGGGTAGAATATGCCCGGAACCTCCGTATCTCCTGCTTTGCCTGAAACGATTATCTTACCCGCACGGGTAGGTGCTCTGTTCAACAGGAACCGCAAGGTATCGGCACTTTCATTGATCTGTATGACATGTGTCGGGATCATCAGTTCATCGTTGATAAGGAGGGTATGGATATCCAGAAAATCTCTTCCCCAGAGGACTACCTCCCCACCAATAACGGGCATATCCGAACTGATACCGTAGATCACACAGGGAGAAAGATCGCGGGTAAACCCGATGATAGCCTGGTCGGTGTGACACTCTATTACGAGATACCCCTCTTCGATGATACCGGCAGGTATATGAAACGTGATCTCGGTAAAGAGTGGATTGATTGTATAGGTGGTCACTTCCACTTTATCTGTAACCGGACCTTCGGACGGGTCTGAAGCAGTGAAATAGATCTGTCGGATCTCCACCAGATTTTTCCCGACCACCTTCATCTCCTCACCCGGAGTAGCCGGATAATCAATGGCCAGCCGGCTGATGGTGGGAGCCGGAGAGAGGATGTGGAAATCGTAATGGGCTTCACCGTGACTCGTCACCACGCGTATGCCTCCTTCCAGAGAGGGGTTGAATCCGGTCAGTTCCAGTTCCGAAGGCACCGAAACGATGAAGCTGCGGGAGGTGGCATAGCTGGAGTTGAATCCCACTTTCTGTTCGTTGATATAGACTTCCCGGAGACCGTTGAGGTTCTCTCCGAGCACCACGATCATACGGCCGGGATAGATCTCGGTAAATGTGCTGTCGGCCAGTTCCGGATCGGTCAGGCGTACGCCGTGGATCACGGGAGCTCCTTTTCCGTCGTCATCGCTACACGAACTTACCGAGAGTGCGGTGATCCCTGTGAAGAGCACCGCAAGAAAAAGTCTGAATAGAGTATCTGTTGTTTTCATCTTCCTTTTGTTTATGGTTCATTAAAGGGATAGGGTTGCGGATCCTGTGTCAGGAGCGGATTCTGGATCACATCGCTTTCGGGATAAGAGAAAAATATCTTTTCATGGGTCACATGGATCACGATAGAAGGTTCTGTGTAATTCTCCGGTCCCTCCAGGAAGAACACCTCATCGTCGTCGTAATTACCAATGAGCAATTTCCCATCCGCATCCTTGATGTAATTGGCCCGGTATCCACGGTATTGATTATTGAAGTAGGTGAGCATCTTATCCGGCTGATAACAGTACCAGCTTACCATATCGTACCAGTTGCAATACTCCATGCTGAATTCAATCCTTCTTTCCCGGATGATATCGTCTAAGGTAATGGAGGTTTTACGATCGACCTTCGCACGGTCTCTGACCCGGTTGAAATATTCAAGTCCGGGACCCTCATCCAGGACAGCGGCATTGCCCAGGCAAGCTTCGGCATAGGTCAGATAGACATCTGCCAGCCGGAGGATATAGGTATTGAGCGGAGAATTCATGGATTCGACATATCCGTCGTTATCGTCGTTGCCCCCGCCGATCACACCTTTTTTTATAGACGCTCCGGTGTTGGTATAGGTATATCCTCCGTCGTTGATGTTGATATAAGGATAATAGGAACCTTGTGTGAAAAAGGTGGCATTGCGCCGCAGGGAGTCTGCCGTCTCATAAAGGCTCATCATATCAGGCGAACCATTGAGACCGCCTCCCCATACATTCACGCCGCCGGTCACTTCCGAACTGAAAGCGAGGTCTGCCAGCAATGTATTGCACACGCCCCAGGGTCCCAGAGGTACCCATTGCATGGCCAGCAGCGACTCTTCGTTGTTGTTGTTCTTGTACTTAAAGAGATCTTCGTACTCCGGCACCAGTTTCAGTCCGCTATTCTCGCACACATCTGCTGCCAGCGATCGTGCCATCTCCAGATCCGACGCGTCACGCGCTCCCCCTTTTCTCCAACCCGAACGGGCCAGATAGGCCTTGGCCAGCATCCCTCTGGCCGCCCAGCAGGTAGCCAGACCTTTTGTATTGCGTTCCGGAAGATATTCCGAGGCATAGGTCAGATCTTCGATCACAAACCGGAACACATCTTCTTCCCGATGCACCGGACGGATCGGGTTTTTCACCACTTCTTCATTGTCTTCGAACAGGACCACCGGCCCCCACAGACGCACCATGTAGAAATAGGCCGTTCCCCGCATCAGGCGCGCCACCGCTGTTGTCTGTTGCCTGGCCATCAGAGAAACCTCCGGACCGGATTTCTTGTCTACAGCCTCTATGACCGAATTGGCCATGGTCACCACCGAATAGAACGAACGCCAGGCATCGGATAAGTTATTATCCAGTGCTGTGACGGTGAAGGTAGTGAACTCCGGATTCATCCAGGGATTATAGGCATCATTGGCCATCAGGCTGCCGATCGCTACGGCCGGCCGTTTGTTGTAGTCGAACCACGCTCTGTTGTACAGAGGATAAGTAGCAGCCAGCAAGGCCGCGTCTGAGGTATAGTAGGTAGCATCCACATAGGAGCCGGGCTCACGATCCAGAAAACTGTCGCTGCAACCCGTGGCAGACAACAAGGTTATCAGTAAACCTGATATATATTTTTTCATATTCCTTTTTCTTTTCAATTAAAAACCAAGATTCACTCCAAAGGTATAGATGCGCTGAGAAGGATAACGGGCATAGTCTACACCACGCAGAAGCACATTGTAGTTATAGGCACCCACTTCCGGATCGTAGCCGGAATATTTAGTAAATGTAAAGGCATTCTGGATATTCATGTATACCCGCAGATTGTCTATATTGACCCTGGAAAGCCAGGCTTTGGGAAAGGTATATCCTACCGCGATGTTCTTTATGCGCAGGTAAGAACCGTCTTCCACAAAACGACTACTCATCCGGTTGTTTGTATTGGTATCCAGCTGTGTCATACGCATGATGGCAGCATCCCGGTTGGCAACATGCACATTAGAGAGAGTGGCTTCTCCGTTGGGGTCGATCAGTTCCACCCGGGCAAAGTTCATGTTGTCTTTGAACTTATTGGAATAGCTGATCGGATCGGAATAAGAGGCTTTGAGTTGATTGTATATTTTATTGCCATAGACTCCATTGATGAAAATATTCAGATCGAAATTTTTGTAAGAGAAATAGTTGTTGATCCCATAACTGAACTTCGGTTCGGGATTGCCCAGATACACCCGGTCTTTTTCATCGATCACACCGTCTTTGTTTACATCTTCAAACTGAAAATCTCCTACCCAGATACCCGTATCCTCTATCCTGGTATCTTTGGGAATGGCAACAAACTTTTTATTGCCGTTCTCGTCCAACTGGTAGTTTCCTTTGGAATCTTTCAGATAGAAATCCTCTTCTTCCATAAACATCCCTACTACTTTATAGCCGTAGAACTGTCCGACCGGCTGCCCGACCTCAGTATAAGTAAATGTCTCATTACCGATTATTCCGGAGATCCCGGCGGTCTCGGTATAGAGGCGTGTCACCTTGTTGCGGTTCAGAGAGAAAGTCAGTCCTGTCTTCCAGAAGAAATCACGCCGGTCTATATTGACTGTATTCAGTGTCAATTCTACCCCTTTGTTCACCATGGCTCCGGCATTCACCCAGGGAGCTCCGATCACTCCGCTGACAAAACTGGGCAACGTGGCTCTCATTAGTAGGTTGTCTGTGTCTTTATAATAAAAGTCAGTAATAAATTCGATCCGGTTGCCCAGCAGATTCAGGTCCAGGCCGACATTGTAAGATTTGGTTTCTTCCCACTTCAGACCGGAGTTGGGATAATTGCCTGCATAGAACCCTTGTCCCCAGATGGAAGCGGAAGAGGCCATTGTGATCCCATAGGCATAGGAACCGGCATTCTGGTTGCCCACGATACCCCATCCCAGCCTGAGTTTGACGTTATCAATAACATCTACCTCTCTGAGGAAACGTTCGTTCTTGATTTTCCAGGCAAGTGCCACCGAAGGAAAGACACCCCATCGGTTGTCACTGGCGAAGTTGGAAGAACCATCGGTGCGCAGTGTCGCAGTCAGCAGATAGCGATCATCATAACCGTAATTGACACGTCCGAAATAGGATTCAATGGCAGAGGAACCCTTGGAGCCGCCGTTAGTAGCCGTGTTCGAATCGCCCGTATCCAATTCGTGTACACTGTTGGTGAGGAATCCTTTACGCTCGCCGGTAAGGTATTCCCACTTGTTTTCCTGTGCTTCGTGTCCGGCCATGGCCGACAGGGCATGCCGCCCCAGTACCGTATCATAGGTCAGGTAGGTCTTGAAAGACCACGAATTGCCGTTATTCGCTCTTCTGCCTCCGACAGAGGACTGATTGAAATAGCCGTAATCTACCGTCGGAGTAAACCAATAGGAATTGCTGTAATAGTAATTTCCTCCGTATTCGGCACGTGCGACCAATCCTTTGAGAAGTTCGATATCTGTGAAGAAGTTTACGTAGAATTGTGTGCCTTTGCTGTAGTTCTCACGCGTCACAGCCTGTTCCAACGGGTTGGAATAATAATTGCCAAACTGATTTTCTCCCTGTGCTCCCCAGCTGCCGTCCGGATTGCGCACCGGTACTTCGGGCAGCTGCCTGATCGCTGTCTCGATAATGCTTGCATTGTCTACCGTATTGATCTGTTTGGTGCGTGATACCGATGCGCGCAGACCGGTAGAGAGCCATTTGCGGATCCGGTTATCCATATTGATGCGTGCGGAGAAACGTTCGAAGCCCGAACCGTAGGCGATACCGTCCTGATCGAGATAACCACCCGTGAGGGCATATTTCGAATGATCGGTACCCCCGGAAATCCCTATCTGATGATTCTGCATGGAGGCAGACCGAAAAAGTTCTTTCTGCCAATCGGTCCCTTTACCCAGCAACGTGAGGTCGTTAAACTCTTCGCGTTCGCCATACCCGTACATCTCGGCACGGATGTTATACAATTCGGCCCATTCTCTCAGATTGAGAAGGTCCAGTTTGTTGGGGAGTTGCTGAAGCCCGTAATAGCCTTCGTAGGTAAGCTGGGGCTTGCCCGATTGTCCCTGCCTTGTAGTGATCATCACCACTCCGTTGGAAGCACGCGACCCGTAAATGGCCGTAGCGGAAGCATCTTTCAGGATCTCCATAGAGACAATATCCGATGGATTGATCGATGCAAGTACGCTTGAATTACCATCCGTATTGCCGGAAATGGCGACCCCATCAATTACATACAAAGGCTCATTGCCACTGAAAGAGTTGATACCACGGATACTTACTGAGATCCCTCCGCCGGGAGCTCCCGAATTTTGTGTCACGAGCACCCCGGCGGCTCTTCCCTGCAAAGCCTGGTCCAGAGAGGTGGCTACTGTCTTTTTGATATCATCGGCACCCACCGATACCACCGAACCGGTGATGTCGCTTCGCTTCATGGTACCATACCCCACCACAACCACTTCATCCAGTAGTTTGGAGTCCTCTTTCAGAATCACATCGATCATGGGGCGGGTCACTACAATTTCCTGTGTAATATAGCCCATGTACGAAAAGACCAGGGTCTGTCCCTGACGGGCATTCACCGTGTAGCGTCCGTCGAGATCAGTAATCACTCCCTGGGAAGTTCCTTTGATGCGGACCGATACCCCCAATAACAGTTCACCGTCGCTGGCAGCAGTGACCACTCCACCCACCTGATTGTCCTGGTAAGAATGGGCACGGACAGAACTTCCTGCCATAAAGATCAGAAAAAGTATCCAGATGCACCGGCTGTCCGGTAACAGGGAGAATATTTTTTCCACATGTGTTTTTAGTTCCCTCATCATGTATTGAATTAAAGTTAATATTCATTCGGATATCACCGTAAGAAGCTGTAGAACGGGGGGGTAATACCCGGGGCAAATCTATGAAACAAAACTCCCCGACAGGGACTTATTTGTCGCCTGTTGGGGAGTTGCATGTATCACAATGGGTTTATGGATCTTGTTTGTGATATTTGATGTATTCCGAAGGGGTGATGTTGAATTCGTCCCTGAAATGCCGGGTAAATATCTTGGGGGAATTGAAACCGACTTCGTAGGCCACTTCCGAAACATTCATCTGGCTCTTTTCCAGCAATTGCCTGGCACGTTTCAGCCGGATGATACGGATGAATTCAATAGGTGTCTTTCCGGTGATGGAAACCAGTTTCTTATAAAGGTGTCCACGGCTCATTCCGATCCGGGAACTAAACTGCTCTACGGAAAACTCTGTATTTGTCATATTCTCTTCTACAATCTTTATGGCTTTCACAAGCAGTTTTTCATCCAGCGAGCTGATCGTTATCTCACTGGGTGCTATGTCTGCTTTCTGACGGAACTTTTCATGATTCTTTCTGTTCCAGTCCAGAAATTTACGAACGCGCAGCTTCAGTATGTGAAGATTGAAGGGCTTGGTGATGTAGTCGTCTGCTCCTTCCTTCAATCCTTTGAGTTTGTGTTCGTCCGTAGTACGCGCAGTAAGTAAGATAACAGGTATGTGCGAAAGCCGGATATCTGTCTTTACTTTATTGCACAGTTCCAGCCCATCCATGACCGGCATCATCACATCGCAGATGATCACATCTACATTTTCCGTACGCAGGACTTTCAGTCCTTCCGCTCCGTTTCCGGCCTGAAGGATGCAGTATGTATCTTTCAGGCTATCCGCGACAAACTCTCTGAATTCCTTGTTGTCTTCGATAAGCAGAATAACAGGGGTTGCTTCCGGAGTAGCCAGACCGGCCCTCTCCTCTTCTTCGTCAGTTGTCACCATTTCCAGCGAGTCCTGCTCTGACGCGGAAACAGCCACAGAAATACGGATGGGTATGGAAAAAGAAAATACGGTACCCTGAGGATGATTGTCACAAACCGTAACAGTGCCTCCGTGGAGTTTTACAAACTCATCGACAATATGCAGTCCGATGCCGCTGCCGTAGTTGAGTTTGGGCTGTGCCACCTGATAAAAGCGATCAAAGATAAAGGGTTTGTCTTCATCGGGAATACCGATACCGGTATCGCTGACAGCGACACTGACCCGCTTTTCCTCTTGCCCACCTGTAAGGTATTCAGAAATATGTACCGTAACGGCTCCTCCTTCAGAAGTGTATTTAAAAGCATTGGACAGGAGATTCATGAGTATCTTCCGGACCTTATCCCGGTCAAAGGACATTTCCAGTTTCTCTACGTCCGTATCCATACGGATATGGATATCCTTTCGTTCGGCAAAAACGACGAATGACTCGCACACCTCTTTACAGAAAGCCACATAATCGCCGTGAGACAGATGAAGACTCTCCCGTTGCACATCCAGCTTCCGGAAGTCCAGCAACTGATTGACCAGATTCAGAAGTTGTCCGGCATTGCGGTGTACGGTTTTCAGTTTCTCTGCTACCTCTGTGTTTTCATACTCTTCAAGCATTTTCTCTACGGGAGTGATCACCAGCGACAGCGGTGTGCGGAAATCATGGCTGATGTTGGTAAAGAAACGGAGTTTCAGTTCGTCCAGGGTATGTTGCCGTTCGGCTTCCATCTCTATGCGTTGTATGCGGAGTTTCTCCGCGTTTTTGCGTTTGCCCTGCCATATGAAATAGCAGCAAAGGGCTATGAAAAGCAGGCTATAGAGTACATAGGCGAGATTGGATGCCCAGAAAGGAGGGTGGATCACGATCAGCAGCGTTTCCGGGTGTTCGTTCCAGAGCCCGTCGCTGTTGGCTGCTTTGATCTTCAGAAGATACTTTCCGGAACGCAGATTGGTAAAGGAGATGTAACTCTCCCGGGTATAGATCCAATCCGCATTCATTCCTTCTACCATGTAGGCATAGTGTGTCTTGGCAGGTTGAGCGTAATCCAGAGCCGAATATTCAATAAAGAAAATATTATTTTTATGATCCAGGTCAATCCTCCTCCGCTCATTCAGGCTATGATGCAGAATGATCCGGTTGCGGTAAATTGAATCGACCTCAATCGTTTCGTTCCCGATCCTTAGTCCGGTAAAGGTGACCCGCGGCAGATAGTGGTTGTAGGCCATATGTGACGGGTTGACACGGGTATATCCGCCTGCTCCCCCGATAAGGATCTGTCCGTCACTGGCTTTATAGATAGAACGCCCGTTAAAGTTATTGCCCAGGAGACCGTCCATCTCATCGTAATTGTAGTGGCTCCATTCAAACGTTTTATGGATCGGATGATGGTTCATAATAAGATAGGTCAGTCCCGATCCGGTAAGTATCCACATATTCTTCGCATCATCTTCCACGATACCACATACTACATTTTCGTACAATCCATCCCGGTGATCCAGGTAATAGATCGTATCGGCACGTTCGTCAAAAATGCTCAACCCCTGGTTACCTCCCAGCCAGAGCAGCCCGCGGCTATCCTTGTACAGGCAATTGATAAAACGGTCGGCAAATACCTGCGTACCTTTCCGGTTGCCCATCAGTCTCTCATACTTCCGTGTGTCAGTGTCTAAGATACCCAGTCCGTACACGGTACCTACATAGAGATATTTTCCTCTTTCTCCATACAGATCCAGGATGCATTCATCTGTCCTGCCAGTATCAAACGTCTCAAATCTCTTTTTACGCGGATCATAAGATTGCAACCCGCCACGCAATGTACCGATCCATACGATACCGTGACGGTCTTCTTCAATGGCCCATACATTATTGTCTGTAAGTGAACGGCTGTCCGCACTCTCTTTGTAATGGGTAAACTGTCCCCGATCGTAACAGATCAGTCCATCGAGGTAAGTCCCCATCCATAGCCGATCCTGAGAATCACACAGAAAGCAGACAACTACATTTCCGGGGGTCGGCCCATTGCCTCCCTGTTGCGCGTAGTGCTGCATCTTTCCGGTACGTGAGTCCATCCTGACCATTCCGTTGCCATCCGTTCCCAGCCAGAGATCTCCCCGTTTGTCTTCATCCAGTGCATTGATCTCAAGTTTATATACATTCTCATCGTCACGTACCGTGAGGTTATGAGGATGGAACTTCTGAAAGACTTCGCTGTAATAGGAAATTCCCCTTTTGAAACTTCCAAGCCAGATGATCTCCTGATCGTCTTTGTAGATACTTACGATCCCGTTGCTACCGATGGAAGACGGAACGTCGGCATCGTGTGTGGCAACAGTCAGCTGGCCGGTTTCATAATGATAGATATTGACTCCTCCGGGATCCGTAGCGATCCAGATGTTTCCCCGGTTGTCTTCCACTATGCCCACAATAAGATCGTGTGACAGGGTCTGCCGGGTAGAAGTTCTGGCCAAATACTCCCACCTGTTATGCTTCGCATCCTTTCTGCAAAGCCCTCTGTTGGTATGGGAGTAGACCCATATATCTTCCCGGCTGTCTACAAACAAAGAAAGGGATTCTCCCGAAAGCGGAAAATGATGTACAAGGTGTTCGTCCCGGACGACCACCTTTCCCTGGGCGAGGTCGAATGCTTCGATCAGTCCGGAACGATGGATCAGGTAATAGGTCTGGTCCCGTTGGGTCATACCCGTGATCTCTCCCGGAGAGATGTCACCGGCACGATCTGTCTGCTCAAAAATGCGCAGTTTTTCTTCCTGGAATCCATAGTAATACAACCGGCTGTCTCCGTATACCCACAGGTTTTTCTGACTATCCAGGTAAATGAAACGCACCTCTTCCCCGGGAATGCCCAGCTCTGCCATCTCTTCAGTATAGTCTTTCACAAAAACCTCTTTCACCGGATCAAAAAGAATATACCCGTCGGTCCTTATGCGCAACCACAGATATCCTCTGGCATCCTCCCGGATCTCTGTGACCGCATTTCCCCAGGCTCCGTCCCATTGAGAAGCGTAGTATACCTTCATGCGGTATCCGTCGTACCGGTTCAGACCGGACTGGGTACCCAACCACATGAATCCGTGGCTGTCTTTGTAGATGGCATTGACCTGATTGCTGGAAAGCCCGTGGGTCGCATTCAGGTGTCTGAACTGCAATGTCTCCTGTGCATTCAGAAAGAAGGAGAAAGAGAGGAGTAGAAATATCCCCCAGGTGCATATATACTTTTGATTCATGTGAGTCTTTTGTAGTGTTTCCCACAAATATAAAAGCATCCTTCCGGAAAATGTGCACCTGTCGTCTTTTACATGTGGTTCTTTTGTATCATTTAAGAGAATACACCCTCAGTAAAGCCTGTTCCCATGCTCCGCAAAGAACGTGCATGCAGTCTTTATGGAAGTTTGAAACAGGCTTTTACAGAATAAAAATAGCACACTTTCCTTACAAAGAAGGATCCGTTCCTTCTCTTACCGGAGATATTACATATCCATACGAATAGTGCTTTGCTTCCAACCGGTAAGGCTCGTGGGGCAAAGCCCCCCAGCTATTGTCACCCCCCACCCCACGCTGTACAAGATCTATATGAAGGATGACTTCGCGACGAGGTTGCAGGTCACTGATGTGCTGTTGTTTCTTGGTGAGCCCCGGATCAAGATCTTCCGGCAAATAATGCAACGCACTTACACTCAGCGGCTGCAATCCGTCGATACGGACTCCACGCCCCTGCCCGTTGGTGAGAGTAAGCCAGCGTACATCCGTCTTGTTACCGGTCTCCTGCGGACGGGCATAAGGGAAATACTGTTCGGCTACCGTACTTTCATAAACTCCCATGAAGCTGGAGGTCCGGCGGTCGGAGTAGTTCTCCCACGGTCCGCGTCCGTACCAGCGGAAGCGATTGTAGTGACCTCCCAGGCGCAATTGCATACCGAACCGGGGCAGTTCAGGCAACAGATCCGTACCGGTTTTCCAGTCGGCCTCTACCTGAAGGCGTCCGTCGGGATATACAGTGTATACTACCTGATAGTCAGATTGTACATCCGGCAGGTCATAGGTCGAGATGATCTTCACCCGCCCCTCTTTCTGCAAGGTCTGCATAGCGCGCAACTGTTTCCGTTCTCCCGCGGTGCGCCAGATGTTGCTACGCGCGGGCATCCCGTTGCCAAAGTCATTATCTACCGGAGCACGCCAGAAAGCCGGTTGCGGAGCGCGCCAGAACAACTTCTCCCCGAAGCAATCGTAGGAAGCAAGTTCACCACTTCGCTTATTAAAAGTGATATGTACCGTTGCCTGAGATAAAGCCTCCCCGCTCGTATGGGGATCTATAGAAGAGGGAGTGCAGATATAAGTAACGGTATGCTCATGGTCCTGTATTTCCAGGGTTCCCCGGGAAGCGGGCAGATCCGTAAAATAGCTGCTGTATGGCCAGACAAACTGTTCCCGGGCTACCTCGTGCCCCTCTGCGATCATCGGATCGCTGCTATTCCGCGCATAGGCATAAAGACTGAGGAAGTATTCTTTCCCTGGCTCGGTTTGTACCACAGGCAAAGGCAGACGCACCTCCTTCACCCCACCAGCGGGCTGCTGGCAGGGAAAAGTGCCGGAAGCGGTGACCTCTCCATTACAGAGAAGTTCCCAACGAAAGTCATATTCTTTGAGGTTGCGGTAGAGAAAGCGATTCTCCACAGCAATCATGCCCCGGGAGAGATCACGCGGGTGAAAGAGTATATCCTGGTACACCTTCTTCACCTCATACAATCCCGGATGGGGAGTGCGGTCGGCATCAATCAATCCATTGAGACAGAAATTCTCATCATGGGTATAGTGACGGGCACCAAAATCTCCCCCGTAGCCCCAATAGAACCGTCCGTTCTCATCCCGGGCGGCAATCCCCTGGTCTACCCAATCCCAGATGAAACCGCCCTGCATGTGCGGTGAAGAGGCGATGATATCGAAATACTCCTGAAAATTACCTGTACTGTTGCCCATGGCATGCGCATATTCGCACATAATAAAGGGACGCTCTACGCCCTCGCGGGCAGCATATTCTTTCATGTATCCGATCCAGGGATACATGGGACAGACAATGTCTGTATTGCGCTGCTCGCCCGCCTGCTCAAACTGTACAGGCCGTGAAGGGTCGCGTTCCTTCAGCCAGTCGTACATTTCAAAAAACACCGGCCCGTTGCCACACTCGTTGCCCATGCTCCAGAGGATCACACAGGGGTGGTTCTTGTCGCGCTCCATCATCCGGACGATACGGTCTCTGTGTGCGGCAGCCCACCCGGGCAGATAAGCAGGATGCCTGGTCTTATCAAATTCTCCCTGTAACTCTGCTCCCATAGCATGTGTCTCGATATTGGCTTCATCACAGACAAGGAGTCCGTACTCATCACAGAGTGTATACCAGAGCGGACTATGCGGGTAGTGGCTGGTGCGTACAGCATTGATATTGAACTGTTTCATCAGACGTATATCAGCCAGCATCGTCTCCCGATCCACATAATGTCCCTGCTCCGGATGATGTTCGTGCAGGTTTACACCACGCACCAGGAGCGGTTTACCATTAAGCATGAGTTGTCCTTCACGGATCTCCACCTTCCGGAAGCCGGTGCGACAGGAGGTGGACTCCACAACCTTCCCCTCTTTGTCCCGTAGGTTCAATACCAATGTATAGAGATAAGGAGTTTCGTTGCTCCAGAGACTGGGAGCGGAGACTTTCTCTTCGAAACGGAGGGAAGAGGTCTGCCCGCCGGAAAGAACTACTGACTTTGCAGAACGGAACACTTTCTTGCCCGCGGCATCCAGCAGCGTGGCTTCCAGCCTCACCTCTTTGTCCGAAGGTTGATAGTTTTTCAGGTCAACATCTACCCGGAAAGAGCCTTTCCGGCAGGAACTGTCCAGATCAGGTACGGCGAAGAAATCAAGTATGCGGGTCTGGTCTGTACTGTACAGATAGACATTCCGGTCTATCCCCGATAACCGCCAGAAGTCCTGATCTTCCAGGTAAGATCCGTCGCTCCAACGGTAGACCTCTACTGCCACCTGGTTGGTTCCCGTATGTATATAGTCTGTGATATCGAACTCGGCGGGGCTCTTTGTTACCTGACTGTATCCTACCTTCCGGCCGTTAATCCATACATACATGGCAGAGGTACCCGACTCGAAATGCAGGTAGACGCGCCTCCCCTGCCAGCCGTCGGGTAGTTCAAAAGTACGTTTGTAACTACCTACGGGATTGTCGTGGTGAGAAATATAAGGAGGATTCCGGGGATGCGGATAAGTAATATTTGTATAAATAGGTACTCCGTATCCCTGCAACTCCCAGTTACCCGGCACACGGATCTCTTTCCACCCGGAGGTATCGTAGTCTTCCCGGTAAAAATTTTCGGGGCGATCGGCAGGTGCCTGCACCCAATGAAATTTCCACATTCCGTTGAGCGAAAGATACCAGAGAGACTGTTCGTAAATATCGGCGATGGCCTGTTGCTCAGTAGCATAAGGCATTGCTGTAGCACGGGGAGCCTCTTTGTTGATTGCAAAAACCTCAGAATTTTCCCAATCGGGTGTAGAGACGAGTTGGGCACTCAGTGTGGATACCGACGCGATCATGCCCAGGAATAAGGCTTTAATGACAAGTTGTGTTTTCATACGTACTATTTTAATTAACCGGATAAAAGCAGGTAAGGGATTTATCGTTTATTGATTCATTATTCAGGTAATTCGTATATAGATTTACGGCGATAAAGATACGCTCATCTTCAAATTTAATACAGACAAAATGTATACACTTTAGTACACAAATGTATTGTCTGGTCATTTTCCGGAATAAGAATGTTTATATAGGAAAGAGGCTTTTAAAAAGTATACTTTATCCGACGAATTATTCATAAAAAAATGGGGTTGCCCTGTTCTCCGGACAACCCCACACCTAAAAAACCTATTGAAACCAAATCGACCTACGGCATCGTAACACCGTCTGCCGGTAAAATATCCTCATTGGGATGTATGGAAGCGTAGTACTCGCCCAGAGAGGTAGGTTCGCCCTCCTTGTTTACCAGCATAGAAGTCCAGAGTCCCGCCATGGTCGGGCTACCGCTGAACCAGGCATACCGGAAGACTTCGGGCATAGACTCGTATTCAGTGAGCAGAGGTTCGATGAAATTGTCCCGGATCCACTCTTCGGAATAACTGTTGGTTTCGGGACGTCCGGAAACCGCATTGTCGTCACGCGGTGCAAACTCCGTCACCCATACCTTCTTTCCGTATGTACCCGCCAGCTCTTTCACCTGGTTGACATACGTGGTCGGAGCAGGTCCTACATAGAGGTGAGCCGCCACATAGTCGCAACGCAATCCCTGTTCCTGTACGCCTTTCATAAAGTCCTTCATCCACTGCCGACCGGGCCAGGAAGTAGCCGGGCTCACTAATTTGATGCCCGGATCCAGTCCGTCACAGAGCTTTTTCCAGTCTTCCAGCGCCTGCTCCACCGTCATGTTGGCCTCCTCTTTCAGGTCGGGCTCATTGAATCCCAGTACATAGAAGACTTTTCCGTCGCGATGGAGCTGGTTCACGATGTCGATGTTGTTCTGGGTCACATTGCTATGACCCCAGAACATCGGTACAAACTCGATATTCCGCGGTGCGTACGGGTCCTGTGCGCCCGTGATGCCCCAGGTATAATACCAGTTGGCTTTCAGCGTGATGAGGTTGGACCACCACAGCCCGGTACTGGTGCTGGTGCTGAATCCGCATCCGCGTTTGTAAGTAGTAGCTACTCCCGGACCGTTGCCGGAAGGACCTCCCTTATCGGGAAGGTCAGTGATCATCTGATCCTTTGTACACGCTGTCAGCAACAGGACCATACAGGCTGTTGCCATCAGGCGGGTTATTATCTTATTTCTCATAACGTTTTATTATTTAGATTCGTAACCTACATTTCTCAATACAGGTTGGTTGTTTTCCATCTTCCATACCTGACCAAAGTCATATCCCAGAGATTCGTACCAGCTCTGCGTCATCTCCGCGGCAGTAACCATACCTCCGTCCAATCCCGAAGGATCGTCGGTCGCATTGCCGGTGATGTCATCCCCTTCGCTGTTGAGCAACGTCACACCGGAAGTCCAGTTTTGCTGCAACGCAGCACCCAATGCGTCCATAGCCGACACACGCTGTACTTTACCTCCTTTGACTTCTGTATTGGCTACCACACAGGAGAAGGTTGTTCCGTCGTTCTGGTAATTTCCGTTGATCCCGGAAACCGCTTTGCCCGAACCTACAATACCACTGATCCGCGCGTCACGGACAATACTGTACCGGGTATAGTATTTACCGGTTCCGCAGATATCTGCCGCGTTTCCGTTGCTTCCGGATGTTGTATTCTCTATAACAGCACCCACTACCAGGCAGTCGGTCACATTCACCCCTACTCCGGCAATACCGCCGACATCGTTGCCACTCTTTATGCTACCGGTGAACATACATTCTTCGATACGCATGTTGTTGTTGTTATTGGCTCCGAAGATACCGCCTACTCCGTTGGCACCGCTGGCAGTAGCCACAATGGTCATGGAAGAGTGGCACCCTTTGATCAGGTCCGGACCTTCGCCACGTCCCACGATACCGGCAATACGGTTCTTACCTGCCAACACGGTCAGAGTTCCTTCGGATGTACAGCGTGTCACACTGGCACCGCTACCGCTTCCGCTGTTGCGACCGACAATACCTCCGGTCATACCGCAGTAGGCTTCCATGGTCGCGTTCACATAGCAATTGTGTATCACACCCTGCTCTCGGTTCTCCCCTGCGATACCTCCCAGAATATCTCCGGTGTTGTCACTGATGAGAGTACCCCTTACTTCCACATTCTCGATCGTACCGGTATTGTAGCCTGTAACGGTACCGAAAGAGGCAGTGGTGTGTATATCTACCTGAGTAAATTTAATGTCATGTATGGTTCCTTTGTTGCGGCGTACCAGACCACCGTTGGCAGCCGTATTCCGGATCACCAGCCCACTCACGGTAAAGTCTTTTCCGTCCAGGTCTCCGGTAAATTCCTCTATCGGTGTCCATGCTTCCTCCATAGTGATGTCGTTGCCCAGGGCAATGTAGCTTCCCGGATAGGTAAAAGTGGTAAGTGCCAGTTGTCCGCCATCGGTCACGATGTAAGGATCACCTGCTACACCCGTTCCGCTTTCGAACATTTGTTTGGAGTCTACCATCAGCCGGATAGGCAGCAGAGATACCTGTTCACTCAGCGATACCTCCAGTGTGATCTCACCCCGGGTAAAGCCTCCGTTGCTGATATCCACCCGGATCCGTCCGGTAGTACCGTCGTACGTGATCTGTGCATGCGTCGGATTGGCAGTGATCTCTACCTCCGCGTCTATGGGCCGGATGTCCAGCGATTCTTCCAGTTCCATAGCACCCGCGGGTATATTCAGCAACGCGGGGAAATCCTCACCTACGATCAACACACGGTCGTCTTTCGCTGCCCCATCGGCAATGCAGGCTGCCAGGTGATTTTCTCCTTTCACCTCTACCTCTATCGTACAGTTGACAGGAGCAACATCGCTGTGGGCAGCAAATCCACCGATCCGGATTTTTCCGGTGATCGCTCCTTTCAGGGTAAGGTCTTTCACCACCGCACCGGCAGCCACATATCCGAAGAATCCCAGTGACGATGCTTCCGGAGCGTTGATCCCGAAGGTGATCTGATGATCGTTTCCATTCAATCCTCCGGCAAAGGGTTCGGCCTGTGTACCCACCGGAGACCATTCACCCTCTACAGTGATATCCTCAGTCAGTTTATAGAAACTCTCTACTCCTGCGGAAATCTTGAGCAATTGGGCGGTGTTGCCCACTTCGTAAGGAGCCTCTTCCGTTCCTTCTCCGCCTGCAAACGCATTCACCACAATCGCTTTCACCACTGCAGGGCGTGCTCCGAACGTAGCAGTGACCTCTACCACTCCCGACAACAGATCGGCGGAAGGAGTCAGTGTGATTGTACCGGTACCGGTCTTTACATCCTGAGTCACCGAAGAGACCATACCGGGAATGTCTTCTACCGTCACAGCAGCCATGGTCGGACTCACGGTAAAGGGAAGCATCTTCTCGCTGTCCATATTCAGCAGGGGTTCATCGGAAAGGGTAAACTCAATGGTACCGCTGGGATCATCATCTTCAAATACCGTAAAGGAGACGGTGGTCTCGTAGGTAGTTCCCTGGTAGTTGATGTATACCGGAAGATGGGTCATACCCAATTCGATGGGAGTACCTGTCACGTTGATCTTAGCTACGCCTTCTCCCTTCTCCATCTCTACCTGTGTTTCAGGAGCTGACATGCCGTTGACCTCATCGGACCAGAAAGTAGCCGTACCCCCGGAAGCGTTGACGTAATGGATCACCACCTGACAATTAGTTGTCAGAGCAGCTCCCTGCACAAAGCTACCTTCCACACGGTTGTTTTCCGTATCGGGTGCAAAAGCGGAAACGCGGTTGTCATCATCACTGTTGCACGCGGCAAGCAACAGAAGCATGCATATAGAGAGTGCAATGTATTTTTTCATATCTTTCATCATCTGTATTAAACATTAATTAGCCGGTTCGGGCAGCGCCTCCGGGTCGATGTATCCTTTGCGGATCATGACGATCTGCCGGGTAGCTCCGTCGGTACAACTTTTCCATACCACCATCTTGTCGGGAGTGATGGACTTGATCTGATAGGGAGCGCTCCAGTCGGTAAAGTAGAAGAGGAATCCTCCGTTGCCATCTGCCGTTTTGGGCAGGTTCAGGGTATAGTTGCCTGCTCCGTCTTTGATGATGGTCCAGGTCATATTCTCGGGCGGGATACAGTTGACAATATAGTCGCCACACCCGCCGGGAAGCAGGGAAGAGACCACCTGAGAATGGGACACTCTCCACGACCTGTCCGCAACCAACAAGGAATAGATCCCCGATCCCGCACCGGGATTGCCCGAAGAGATATTGTTGGATGCTGCACAGGAGCTACCGTGGTTGTTGTAGATAAACGCAGGTCCGTCGGTATCCGTGAGTTTGAAGGTGATCTCATCGTCATACATACCTCCACCGGTCTTGTTGTTGGCCCGGTTGAGGTATCCGGCAGGAGCCGCCGCCCAGTCGCCGTTGCCACCGTTTTGCGGATTCTTGATGAGATGCCCGGGCAAGAGAGAGTCCACCACCCAGGTCTTGCCTTCGGGATTGTTGATCCCTCCGGTGAGCATTTCATAGATAGGATCGCTCAGCAACTCAAAGTTACTGTTTACCACAGGCAATACGGTAGTCACGGTATTGGTTTTCCCTCCCTGACCGAATGCTTCCAGGGTAACGGTATAGTTGCCCGGGAAAGGATATTCACCGGTAGCCGAACTCACCCCTTCCGCCGTAGCTCCGTTGCCGAGGTCCCAGAATCCGATCACCTCTTCCGGAACGGTCTTGAATGTATAGGTATTGGCGACTTCACCGGGCAGAATGATGATCTTCAGATCGGTGATCTGCTCCTCCAGTCCGGAACGGTCGTCCGGCGTACAGCTGCTCCACACAAGCAGTGACAGCCCCAACAGATAGAAGAATTTATAGGTTTTCATACGTATATTCCATTAGAAATTAATAACCGGGATTCTGTTCCAGCGATCCCTTGGATTGCGTGATCTCGTACTGCGGAATAGGCATCAGCCCCGCGCGCAGCCGGTTGTAGGTCACGGCAAATTCGCCCTGTTCGCCATTGCTCAACACACTTTCCGCATAGTCCTGACCGCGACGAAGGATGTCCCAGTAGCGATGCCCTTCCAGGGAAAGTTCGTAGATACGTTCGTTGTCTATCATCTCCAGGGTGAGTTGAGACTGGGTGGTAGTGACACTACCGGCTCCCAGGGCACGTTCGCGTACGGCTTTGTAGTGGGCCAGCGCGCGCGCCTTATCGCCATACAGCAATTCCAGCTCGGCACCCATCAGCAATACATCGGCAAAGCGGATCAGGGGGTAGTTGTTGGGGTAGTTCAACTCACGCGAACCTGCTGCCGCATTGTTGGCAGACAAGGGCGCGAACTTGCGGCAGAAGTAGCCTGTATTCTGGAAACCAACGGTGTAGTTGAGTCCCTCACCGTCGTTGTCTCCGCTGGCCGGATTGGCATTGATGAAGGTAGCAAGGCGGCGCGGGTCAGCCGGGTCGAACCGGTTGAAGAGTCTTTCGCTGACCGGAGCAAACGACCAGCCGGCGGCATATTTGCCACTAACATCACGCATTCCCCAGAGGATAATGGCCTGGTTGCCCATACATCCCTGACGGTTGCCCCAGTCGCCCCATTTGGAGAGGCTGGTATACTGGATCTCAAAGACTCCTTCCACATTGTTCTTGTTGGCCACGCTGAACAGCGGGGATACCCCGGCATCTGCCACGGCGGCTTTGTCGTATCCGTTTGCCATCAGGCTATGACCGCTGTTGTCTATCGCATCCCGCACCTGTGTCAGTACCTCCTCTGCGGATACTCCCGGCAGTTGCGGCTGGTTGTAGTATCCCGTATAGTAAAGGAATACCCGTGCCAGCAATCCTTGTGCGGCTGCTTTGTTGACACGTCCTTTGTCTTCTCCCGCCAGGACTACTGCCGAGCGGGGAAGCACGGTGTTGCCACCTTCATTCTTCATGGTAATAGCTGCCATCAGGTCTTCGGCGATCTGTCCGTAGATCACTTCGGGTTTTTCCTGTACCTGGGCATAGTCTGCCGGAGTGATGGGGCGCAGGATCAACGGTACATTCCCGAAAAGACGTACGAGATCGAAGTAATAATTGGCACGCAGGAAGAGAGCTTCCGCTTTGTAGAGCGGACGAAGTTCTTCATCAGTGAAAGGGATATCGTCTATCCGTTCGAGCAACTGGTTGCAACGGTAGATACCCGCAAAGTATTTGTTCCACAGCGCTTCCGGTGCCGGATCGGTCACCTGGGTCTGGAACCGTTGCAGACGCACGGTCGTGGGTATGTCATTGGCATTGGCACCGCCCGCGTAGCAGGCATCGCTCAGGATCTCGCTTACGACTTCGAACGCACAGTTCTGCGGACTGCCCGAAGCTGTACTTGGGGCGCTCCATGCCAGTATATTATAGGCCGCGGTAAGGCCCTGAAAAGCCTCTTCCTGGTTCCGGTAGAAATTATCGGTTACCTGGGTCATCGGCGGATCCAGATCGAGCAGATCGTTGCAGCCGGTCACAGGAAGCAGCAGTGCGGCACCGATCAGAAAAGGATATATATGATTTCGTTTCATATGGACAAAATTTATTTTTTATCAGAAGCTGACGTTTATACCAAAAGATACCGTACGCGGATGAGGGTATACACCCGTATCTACTCCCGTACTCAATACACCCCCACCGATCTCCGGATCGAAGCCTTCGTATCTGGTAAAGGTATAGAGATTGTTCACCGCGGCGTAGACACGCACGCTCTGGATGTAGTAGTTTCTCAGGGCACGGGTGGTATATCCGACCATCACGTTACGGATGCGGAAATAGCTTCCGTCTTTCACATGGAAATCGGAAGGGCGGCTCCAGGACTGGTTGGTGTCGTTGGTGGTGACACGGGGGATGCTGTTGGAAGTTCCCTCACCGTGCCAGCGATCGAGTGCCCACGACTGGTAGTTGCTCATCGGCAGGTCCATCCGACGCAGTACGCTGAATATCTTGTTGCCGATGGTACCGCTGGTGTTGACCGTCAGATCAAATCCGCGGTATTCCAGGTTGAGGTTCAGCCCGTAGGTCACATCCGGATAGGGATTGCCCAGGTTCACCCGGTCGTTGTCATCGATCACACCGTCGCCGTTGGTATCCTGGAAACGGAAATCCCCCGGTCTGGCGTTGGGTTGGATGAGGGCTTTGTTGCCGTTCTCGTCTACATGGATATAGGCATTGATCTCGTCCTGGTTCTGGAAAATGCCCTGGGTCTTGTAGCCCCAGAAATACGCCATCGGATAGCCTTTTTCCATGCGGGTCACCGCACCCGTCATGCCCTGTATGGTGCTGCCCGCCACAAAACCGGTATAGGTACCCACGTGTGTCACCTCGTTTTTGTTGTAAGCCATATTCCCGCTCAGGGTGACGTCCAGTTTATTGATCCGTTTCTTCCAGCTGACAAACGCCTCGAACCCTTCGTTGCGTACCGAACCGGCATTCATGGTCGGGAAGGTATTTCCCAGGAACAGCGGTGTCGGGGAGGTAAGCAGCAGGTCTTTGGTAGTCTTGCGGTAATAGTCCAGATTCAAAGTAACGGCGTTGAAGAGAACCACATCTACCCCCACGTTGGTCTGTTCGATCGTCTCCCACTTCAGTCCCGGGTTGAGCACTTTGGTAGGCGCGGCTCCGGTAGCGACCCCTTCGAGTGGAAGCTGGCTGCCAAAGGCATATCCGAGTCCGTAGGTAGAGATGGTAGAGAGGTGCTGGAAGTCGTTGATATTCTCATTACCGTTCTGTCCCCAGCTGGCGCGCAGTTTCAGCGAATTGAGCCAGTTGGGTGTGCGCAGGAACTGCTCATTGGTGAGGTTCCAACCCACAGATACGGAAGGGAAGGTACTGAACCGATTGTCCGCTCCGAAGCGGGAAGAGCCGTCGCGACGCAGGGTGAAGGTCATCATGTAGCGGTCGTCGTAGGAATAGTTGACACGCCCGAAGTAAGACAACAGACGGGACGGGTTGCGCATCCCTCCGGATACGCCGGGCGTAGTAGAGGTGGCCATACTCAGGTAGGCATACTTCTCATCGTCGATCATCAGGTCGTTGCGGTTTCCCGACATAAACGTAGCCGAACGATCGATGTACGAAGTACCGATCAGTGCCGATACATTGTGCGCGCCATAGATATGTGCCCAGTCCAATACATTTTCGTAACTCATGGACCAGGTGTTTTCCATGCTCTGGCTGGCTCCGTTGGCGGTCGTATTGCCTGTGGTGGAGTTGAGGCGATAGATCGGAGAATAGCCATAGGAAACTTCCCAGGTACGCTCCGTACCTACGGTAGAGCGGAATTTAAAATCTTTGAAGAGTCTCAGTTCCGCAAACACTCCACCGATCAGTTTCATGTAGTTGGAGTTGCCGTGTGAGAAGTGGATACGCGCCACCGGGTTGACTACCTCCTGAGATACATATTCAGATACACCGAAACCTCCGTAGAGCGGATCGGGATTGTAGGGATCATAGACCGGGGTCAGCGGGTCCATATTGAGTGCGCCTACCAGCGGACCGGCGGTGAGGCTGTTCTGGGTGACCGACTGACGCTCCACACGGGAGATGGATACATTCTCACCGATGGTCAGACGGTCGTTGAAGAATTTACGGTCTGCTTTGAGGTTGATCGTGAAACGGTTGAAGTTGGATTTTCCTTTGGCGAGGATACCGTCCTGGGTAAAGTAGGAAGCAGAGGTCAGGAAAGAAGACTTCGCGTCTCCACCGGATACAGTGATCTGTGCCTGTTGGGTAGGCGCGTTGCGGTAGAGCACGGCTTCCTGCCAGTCGGTTCCCTTGTTGTATTGAGCGATCTGTGCTTCTGTGAAAGGCAGCGGCTGACCACCGTTGCGGGCCGCTTCGTTCTGTATGATGCAATATTCTCTGGCGTTCAACACATTGACTTTACGTGCCAGATTCTGGATACCGTAGGAGTAATTGGCAGTAACGGCTACCCGTCCTTCGCTCCCTTTCTTGGTAGTGACTAAGATCACTCCGTTGCCCCCGCGGGCACCGTAGATAGCAGCCGAGGCGGCATCCTTCAATACTTCGATGGATTCGATATCGGCGGGATTCAGGTATTCGATGTCTCCTACCGCCATACCATCCACGATATAGATCGGCTGTGCCGTACCGTTGGTTCCGACCCCACGGATGCGCACAGTCATGGCGGTACCGGGCTGTCCGCTGTTGGCGATCACCTGTACCCCGGGAGTCTTTCCCTGCAGGGCATCGTCGGCACGCATGATACCGGTCATCTCCAGGTCACTTCCTTTCACCGATGCAATCGCTCCTGTGATCAGGCTCTTCTTCTGTACACCGTAGCCTACGACCACCACTTCGTCCAGTCTCATGGCATCTTCCGCCAGTTTGATGGTCAGTCGGTCCGAGGTTACATTTACATTCTGGGTCACATATCCCATATAGGAAACCACCAGTACCGGATGATTTCCGGCTACGGAGAGAGTGAAATTTCCGTCCAGGTCTGTAATGGTTCCCGTGGACGCTCCACGTACCATCACATTCACCCCGATCAGCGGTTCGTCACTCCTTTCGTCAATGACAGTTCCCGTCACCGTACGGCTTTGCTGTTGGGCTGCCGATGTGTGAAGAGACTGGCTATCTTCTGTGTTTCCCCATACCTGCATACCGGGAAAGCCCAGCAGCAACGTGAGGAAAAACAGACACAGATGTGATACTTTTTTCATACATATTATTTTTTAGGGTTACTAATTGATTATAGTATATAGTGCAACCGCACCAGTCTTTCAGAAATTCCTTTTCAGATCCCATGAATATCCAATCCTCCTGTAGAGACGCAAAGAGATTTACGATTGGACGATTTACGATTTACGATTGAAAATACAGAAAGCATATATCTGTAAAACTTCAATAGACAAATCTCATAGGCAAACATACGAGATGCACGGCGTGCGTCTCCGCGGTGTGCGTCCAACGACACTATATGCCCGGTATACATCCGGTAACCTACTGTTCTGTATCCGACCTCCGCGTCTAAGACATACCTCCTTTAAAAGAAACTCATACTCCTGATGCGATCTTCCTGTATAGCAATAGTTATTTATGGCGATACCACTCCTGCAGGACATCAAAGGAGATCTTCTTCTCTCCCCGGTTGGAGATCAGTCCTTTGCGGTTGAATCCGTCCTGTATGCCAGGCAACAGTCTGCGGGGCGAACGGAAATCCATCAGGATCCAGGGAGAGATCCCTGCCACCGGGCTCATGCGTTCGTCGATCATTTTCAGTGTCTTGCGATACAGTTCCGCCTGGTACTCTTCGGTCCAGATCTGATCGTTGTCTCCGTGGTATCCGGCGACAGCTCCACCGCCGAATTCACTCAGCATCAACGGTTTTTCATAATCTACTTCCCAGCTCACGCGATCTATCTTTTCGTTCAGACCGTCGTACCAACCCACATACTGGTTGCAGGAGATGATATCTACATAGTCACTCATTTTGTCCTGGATAGAAAGCAGCGTAGGCGATTTGTCGGAACGCTCCATCGCCATACTGATGAGGCGGGTATCGTCCTGGGCACGGGCGGACTTCGACAGGTCGGAGAGGAAGCGGTCACGCGCCTCACCGTGTGGGGTCTCATTGGCAATGGACCAGATCACCACCGCGGCCCGGTTCTGGTCCCGTTCGATCATCTCGGTAAGCTGATTGTGCGCGTTCTTATACGTCTCCGGATTGTTCCACTGGATGGTCCAGTAGACCGGGATCTCCGACCATACCATAAAGCCCATCTTTTCTGCCATGCGCACCATCTTCTCGTTGTGCGGATAGTGGGCCAGACGTACGTAGTTGCAACCCAGTTCCTGTGCCCAGTTGAGCAGGGTCAGATTCTCCGCTTCGTTGCAGATACGTCCCGAATAGAAAGGGGCCTCTTCATGGATGCTGATCCCTTTCAGGAATACAGGCTCGCCATTGAGCAGGATTTCCCGTCCACGGGTCTCTATGGTACGGAATCCGATCTCATCATTCACCCGGTCTGTGGCGACTGTCAGGTGGACATCATACAGTTGAGGATTCGAAGAAGACCACAATACAGGTTTTGCCTTCACTTCGAACGACGCATACCCCTTCTCGTCTGTCTCCATCTCTTTCTTTACCTTCAGAGCAGGTATTTCGATGGTCACCTTCTGCGAAGCCTGCTCCCCGTCGAGTTGCACGTATCCGGCGATCAGGTCTTTGCTTCCTTTTTTAAGCTGTACCTTATAACTCCGGATATAGGTTTGCGGAACTTCCACCAGCATCACATCGCGGGTGATACCGCCGTAGTTGAACCAGTCGCAGTTGAGCGTAGGCACGGCTTCGGCATATCGTTTATTGTCGACCTTCACCACCACGAAGTTCTCTCCTTCCTTTAGGACATCGGTCACCTCCATATTGAAGGGAGTGTATCCACCGATGTGCTCGCCTACTTTTTTGCCGTTGAGATAGACTTTGGAATCGTAATTGATGGCTCCGAAATAGAGATAAGCCCTGTTGCCTGCCTCAGAAGGGGTATAGAGGAATTTGTGTTTGAACCATACCGTACCTTCGTAATAGAAGAGCTGCGCGTTCTGTGTGTTCCAGTCGGAAGGGATCTTCATGACCGGAGCCGAGTCGAAATCATACTCTTTGTAAGCCGTAATGTTGTCTACTTTCGGATCTTTGAAGAATCCATCCGGATCGGGCGTGCGGCGGTAGTTGTAATAGCCTACTTCGAGCATATCGATCAGGTAGTTCCAGTTGCCGTTGAGAGAGGTGGTCTCACGGCCATACACATGCTGGATAAGCGGATCCAGGTTGGGATTGCTCTGTGCCTGTACAGGCGTCAGCCCCAGCCAGCAAGTCAGCAGGCAAAGCATCCACAGGGTAAGTCTTGTTTTACTTTTCATAATCTATATTTTAAGGTAAGTATATATAATTACTTGTATATTTTATATTCCATTGTTTGGTAGAGATACGTATATTATTTATAAACATCTTCTCACCCTATGAATCTCCCTTACTTTGTCTACAGAGAAAGGGATACCCTGTAGAGACGCACGGCGTGCGTCTCTGCGATGTATGTCCAATAAAAAGTATACGTCTCCACGTATAGGTAGCGTGCGTCTCCGCGATGCAGGTCCAACCCAAAAGCAGCCTGCATCATATATACCTTCCCATTCGGTATGCTGAGACGCACGCCGTGCGTCTCTACGGTTTACCCAATTCGTATATACACAATTAATCATGAACCTGTATTTATATAATTCCAGATCACTTCGTCTTTATATTCCACTCCCCGATGGCGGGCAATAGCCGTCACCGTATTCTCTCCTTCCCAAAGCGTTAGTTCCGGCGAAAGCCAGACGCACATGCCTTCTGTCTGCAGCGGCACCTCTTCACCGTTGAGCAGCAGCATCACTTCCTCCGCATTGCTATAGAGCTTGACGGCAGTCTGCGGAGCAGTACGCTTCATAAAGCGGCGGGCACAGATATAGACCATCGGATCGGGGTTCCAGTTGGCTTTGTAGAAATAGTAGGCATCTTTACGGATCCGGCGATCGCGTGTGATAAGCCCTTTGTCGTTGATGCCCGGCTGATTGCCTTCGTTGCGGCTGTCACAGGCAAAGTCAAACGCCGCCCATACGGAAGTGCTCCAGACAAAGGGACGCTCGTTGATGGATTTGAGATAGAACTCGTGAAAGTGACACTGGAAACCTTCGGGATGCCAGTGACCGCCTTCGTTGGGTTTGCGGATGCCCTCTTCGTGCTGAAAAGGATGTGCGCCTACCCCGTATTCACTGATGCCAATGGCACGGTTGGGGTACTTCGCATGCAGCTTGTCTAAGAAAGAGGCGATGTCTTCTACCCGGTTGTAGTACCAGCCATCGTAGCGGTTGTTGGAATAGACGTCCGTAATAAAGTTGGTCGGACGCTCGGAGAACATCGCTGCCAGGGTAGACGGACGGGTAGGATCTTCCCGCCCCACCAGTTCGTGCATCTGCCGGATCAGACTTACCGGATCGGGTCCTTTGTGGTAATTGATCTCATTGGAGACTCCCCACACCACCACCGAAGGATGGTTGTATTGCTGACGGATCAGGCTGGTCATCTGATGCTTGCAGTTCGCGGCAAACTCTTCCGTATCTAAGATCCGGTTGATCAGGGGGATCTCCGTCCAGCAAATGATACCCAGGGAGTCGAGATAGTTGTAAGTAAAATCCCCGTGCTGGTAATGAGAAAGACGCAGGTAGTTGCACCCCATTTCTACCAGCATATCTATATCTTCCTTGCGGTCGGCATCGCTCAGCGCGTTTCCTTTGTCGGGACGCTCTTCGTGAAGGGCGACTCCACGCAACGGATAAGAACGACCATTCAGCAAAAATCCTTTGTCGGGATCTATGGAGAAATAGCGTAGTCCCAGCGGTTGTACCACCCGGTCGGCTTCGTTCTTGCCTTCATACAAAACAGTCTCTACACTGTATAAATAAGGGTCCCGCAGCCCGTCCCAGAGATGAGGCTCCCGGATCAGGAAATCACTGCTGACCTCTGAAAGCGCATGCGCAGCGATCCGGGTATGCGCTTCCTGTTGCTGTACCACATTTCCGCTGCCATCTTTCAGAAGAAACCGCACGGTGATCGTTTTATCTTTCGCGGTCGCGTTGCGTACTTTAGCTGTTGCTGTCACCTCTGCCTGCTCTTCGGAAACACGTTCCTGACGCAGATAGACTCCCGGAGAGGCGTGATCGTCACAAGCGATATGCACCGGATTCTTACGGATCAGCTGCACTTCACGGACGATGCCACCGAAAAAAGTAAAATCGGCAGATAGCGGAGCTACAGGTAGTTCCGCGGCATTCGTTGCTTTCACCTGAATGAGATTGTCTTCTCCGTAGCGGATAGATGGCGACAGGTGAAAGGCACAAGCCGTATAGCCACCCCAATGTTCGCCGATCTTCTCTCCGTTCAGAAATAGCTCCATGGCCTGGTTGACAGCGCCAAAGCGCAGGTAGATCTCGGAATTTCTGTCTGCTTTGTCAAAATATACGTGTTTGCTGTACCAACCGGTGCCCCGGTAGTAGTCGTCTCCTCCATCCTGACCATCCAGGGCATTCCAGGTATGGGGCAGGGTCACAGTCACAGGATCGGCATCGGGTTCTCCTTTGCTGAATGTCCAGTTGTGGTTCAGGGATTCTGTCTGTGCCTTCCCCGGCAAAAGGAAAAAGCAGCAGACCGCGCAGGCTAATAGGTGTTTCTTCATGTGGTCTATCGTAAGTTATAAAGATGAATCGGCTGTATATACACGCACCCAGTCTATCAGGTATTCCGCGGGAAAGACAGTATTGTCTATGCCCTGCTTCCCACCCCAATGTCCGCCGACCGCCAGGTTGAGCAGCAGGTAACAGGGTCGGTCGAACGGCCAAGTCCGGGCATTTTTCTCTTCCGGCGCGTAGATATAATAGGGTTGCTGCGGATCATCGACATAAAATTCTATCTGATCTTCCGTCCAGGTAATCCCAAATACATGAAAGTCCTGATTGACATCCGGGAAAAGGGTTTTTCCTTTGTTCTGCGTGGCACCGAAGCTGGAACGGGTATGCAGCGCGCTATGTACTACATCGGGTTCGTAGCCCACATGTTCCATGATATCTATTTCGCCGCCATCGGGCCAGCGGCCTTCGCAGCCCAGCATCCAGAAGGCAGCCCAGAGACCACGACCTTCGGGCAACTTCGCACGGACCTCCATTCGACCGTACAGGAATTGCTGTTTATTCTTCGTAGAAATACGGGCGGAGGTATATTCACCCCGTTGTTGCTGATCCCCGGTCTTCTTTGCCGTGATCACCAACAGTCCGTCCCGGAAAGATATATTATCGGAGGTATAATTCTGAAGTTCGTTGTTGCCCCAACCATCATTGCCACCCCCATAGCCCGAGGCAATGTTCCAGATGGTTTCGTCCAGACGATCTGCATTGAACTCGTCGCTCCAGATCAAACGGTATGATGCCTGTGCGGAAAGAAGACCGCCATACAGGAAAAAGAAAAGGGTGAGGAAAAAACAGCGTGTTTTCATAACTATGATTTGTTTGAGGCAAACATACGGTTTTCTCCTCCGGAACGACAAATCCGGATGCCCTACAAACACTATACAGCATGAAAATATTCGGGCGAACGCCCCCTACAAAGCCCACAAAAAGAAACAGTATCTATCTGATTATAAATAGTTAAAATCCCCTACAACTGGCAGTTGTCCGTCTCGCCGAAAATCTCCAGGTCAGAAATTACTTCTGTCAGGTATTGGCTGAGTGTAACCTCTTCGTCGAGGTCCAGTTTCTTGCGCAGGCGATAGCGCGCCATCTCCACTGAGTTAGTGGAGATATTCATCAGGGAGGCGATCTCTTTCGCACTCAGATTTATCCGGATGTAGGCACACAGCCGCAGGTCATTGTTGGTGAGTTTGGGATGTCGTTCGTTCAGTTTATCGAAAAAGCCGTTGCAGGTATTATTGAAATGTTCGGCAAAATTGTTCCAGCCCGACTGATCATTCAACTGTTTGTCAATCTCCCGGACAATACGCTTGATCTGCATCTTATGCGCTCCCAGCATATCGTCGGACAAGAGTTCGGAAATATCCTCTTTGGTCTTCTTCAGGAAGGTATTGTTCTGCACTCCAAGCATGGTAATGCTCATGAGCTTACTGTTCTTATTCTCCAGTTCTCCGCGCAGGCTGTTGAGTTGGAAAAGGCTCATTTCCTCTTTGCGTTTCTGCTCCTGCTCCGCTTTGATCTGCTTCTCCTTTTGTTGTACTTTTCGTTTATAAAAGAGATGAAAGGCATAGGCTATCGCCAGGATACAGAGCAGATACAAAAAGAGAGCCAGCCGGGTAGCATACCAGGGAGCCTTGACGGTCAGAGACAATGTATTGACCTCGGAACACGAGCCGTATCCGTCACACGCGCGGATCTCTATGGTATAATTTCCCGGAGTGAGGTAAGTCAGAAAGATCTGTCCCTCCGAAGTCGCTTCCCACTTCTCTCCGCGCTTCGGTATTCTATACTCTACCTGCCCGTTGCGTTCCAGCGAAGCAAGCCGGAGACAGAGCGTATGATAGAAAGGAGGCACCTCACATACTCCTTTTGTGTCCGGTGCCAGCGCCAGCACGGATGTTTGTCCCACCGCCTCTACCCTGCGGATCTGCGGCATACGATAGAGGCGCGGCTCGAGCCGGTCCGTACAGATCATCCCCATCCCATTGAGCAGCCCGAATGCATAGCGATCCTGCTCCAGAGGAATGATCTTACGGAACCCTTTGGGTATGAACTGATCCGATACATGAGAAAAGAAATGTGGAAATACCGAGAGGCGGTTATAGTCTTTTCTGAGAAAACCAACCCCGTCTTCATGGACCTGCCAGAAAAGCCCGTCAATGTATTGCAGAGAGAGCGCATCACGACTCACAGGCTCCAGCAAAGAGGTATAGTAAGCATCTTCCTGTAGCATATCCTGTAGTTCGTTGTACTTGTAAACTCCTCCTTCATTGTCCAGGAAAATAAGATCCTGCTCCACCTGTACCATCAGTGAGCGGGTCATACCAGGAGTCGTGAATTCATAGATGCCACTGTCTTCAATGCGGGTATAGTCCGCGTCAAAACGCAACCGTCGGAATCCCTTCCGGGAATGTACCAGCCACAGATTGCCTTCCTTGTCAAATGCGAATTCCTGTACCAGATTGTTGTACCCCTCTACATGGTGACGAAACCGGAGAACTCCCTGTACAGACTGATAGACAGAAAAGCCGTTGTAATTGCCACTGATATACCAACCCGGGCGGGAAGGGATGGGCAACAATGTATAGACACCTCCCTGACGGATCTGCTGGAATTGTCCACCGGTGAGTGTAAACAGCCCTTTATCGTGTGCCACCACTACCTGATCGCCTACCTGATAGAGATTCCAGACCTGACCTTTGAGAGAAGGGATCATCTCAAACCGGGGCTGGTCCTTTGCAGAAGTCACTTTGTAAAGCCCTTTGTTGGTCCCTGCATACAACGCTCCGGGCGTACGCAACCCGCAATAGACATATCCAATGTTTTCCTTAGGGTCCATCAGAAAGGACTCTTCTTTCACACTCTCTTCGACATACATAATACCACCATTGAGCCCCAGCCAGAGATCTCCCCGGTTGTTGTAGCCTACACTGAGTACTACATTTTTCAGCCCCTGCGATTCGTTGACGTGAGACAGTATATTCCCTTGCAGATCCTTCACATAGAAACCAGAATTGCCCGTACCGATCAGGTACCTGTCCTGCATGCGGCAAATGGAGGTTATACGCATATCACCTTCTACAGGGATATGTTGCTGAATGGCACCGGTATGATCCAGAATGATGGTTCCTTTCTCGGAACTGACCAGACGGATACGACCTCCTGTTTCCGGAAACATATTCAGCAGGTAAATTCCCTGCAAGCCATCGGTGACCATGGTCTTCTGAGTACCATCCAGCCGGTACAGAACGTTTTCCTGTTGCACATACACCTTCTCATTTACAGAAGAGAGAGCGTTGAAACGCTGCCCGCCCGCGTCCACTTCCGTAACCTCTCCGGTCTGTGTATCGTAGACCTGGACAGAGACGGGCGACTGGAAATAAATGAGATGACTATAAGGGACCTTCACCACACGCCAGAATTCTTTGGTGGCAAGGTTGCGGGGATTCTGATAAAGGCAGGTGTATTGAAGCTGGCCATAGGCATCGAAGTGCCAACTGCCGAATTCATTCACACCTCCGCTATAAAGTATCTTCTCTTCCGTATCATAGAATACACTACGCATGATACACTCGGAAGGAGCCATGTATTTTTCCCAACGTACGCCATCGAAAAGCACCACTCCTTCGTTGGTGGCAAAGAACATATCATCTTCCTCACCGTGCGCAATGCCCCACACCTGTGCATCACTCTTGTATTCGGAGGGTTTGTAAAAGCGTACGTATTTTCCGGAAAGCCGGTCCAGGGGAATGGCTTCCAAAGGAGAAACAAGGGTAAGTAGCAAGAACAGCAAAAGGGTGTTTTTCATGTCAGGTGTGTTTGTTCCGAAGGCAAATATACTTAATCCCTTTTTAAACTTTCTGTTTCGTGAAGTTATATTTATATCGGTTGGGTTAAAAAAATTCCCGTCCAAAAGACAGGGAAGAAGAGAGACTCTCTTTTATCATTTTGTCAATACTGACATTTTGTTTTTCAAACGCCCTGAGAATGGCTTATTTCGGAACTGAGCAGGGAGACGCTATTTATAAACGATCCCAGAACGATCAGAGAAATAACACAAAGTTACCATTACCTAAAAGACGCAAACATTTACATACTTACACAAATCATATACAGATATTATGTTTTTAAATATCATTCCACACAATCTATATGACATTCAAAAATCAAGATATATTATGTGCTGAAAAGTTGAAAAACATCCCCTGTTCTCACTTTTTTTCTTTACTCTTTAGAGGACAACTGCTTTGCGGGAGAGTTCGTGTCCTAAGTCGTAGTCAAACCATCGGTTTGCCTACGACTTATTTTATTATCCAGTAATCTAAACGGTGGTTTCACCACCACTTATTTGAGTTTTCAGTAATCTAAGCGGTAGTTTGCCTACTACTTATTTTAGTTTCCGGTAGTTAGAACACCAGTTTCCGGTAATCCAAACCACTCAGAAGCCCTATGAAAAGGAAAAAACACAGTGATTTGAGCTGAATTGAGTGCTGAAAGTCCAATTGCAAAAAAGGAACAAGTCAGATAAACAACGAAATACCAGTCATAATGACACAAAATCGCCTTATTTAGCAACCATTTGATTTTAGCCTATTCCTTTCGATCCCACACAAGCACTGTTGCTATCCGGGTCTATTCTTCAAAAACAGAAAAACGTAT
The DNA here is from genome assembly GCA_020861095.1 of Bacteroides sp. Taxonomy (GTDB): domain Bacteria; phylum Bacteroidota; class Bacteroidia; order Bacteroidales; family Bacteroidaceae; genus Bacteroides. The sequence continues at coordinate 11,754 of JAJBTC010000199.1, read as the reverse complement.
ATAGTGTTATACCCTTCAGTTGGTATTCTTAGATGTTATATTTACATTTGTAAGTCAAATCTGAAAGCAAGAAAAGAAAATGAAACTATTTCCTACTCACCTCGTCCGTAAACTGGATGAATATACCATGGAACACGAACCCATTGCATCTATCGACCTGATGGAACGTGCCGCACAGGCTCTGACAGAAACGATCGTACGGAAATGGGAGGCTTCCGTACCGGTCACTGTATTTGCCGGACCGGGCAACAACGGCGGAGATGCCCTGGCAGTGGCACGGATGCTGGCTGAACAGAACTATAAGGTGGAGGTCTATCTTTTCAATCCGAAAGGTGAACTGTCTGCCGATTGCCGTACCAACAAGGAACTGGTAGAAATGATAGATCACATCGCTTTTACAGAGGTTTCTACCCAGTTTGTTCCTCCTGTACTGACAGAGAAGCACCTGATCATAGACGGCCTGTTCGGATCGGGACTTACCAAACCCCTGACCGGAGGATTTGCCGCGGTAGTGAAATACATCAATTCTTCACCGGGCACCGTGGTAGCTATAGATATTCCTTCCGGACTGATGGGAGAAGACAATACACTGAACGTACGTAGCCACATCGTACGGGCGGATGTAACACTGACCCTGCAATTCCCTAAGCTTTCTTTTCTGTTTGCCGAGAATGCCGATCTGGTGGGTGAATGGGAAGTGATTGATATAGGACTGAGTCCGGAAGCCATAGAGGAAACAGAAACAGATTATTACCTGACAGAGGCCGAAGAGATCCACGCGATGATCCGCCCCCGGAAGAAATTTGCCCACAAAGGCAATTTCGGACACGCGTTGCTGATTGCCGGATCGGCAGGCATGGCAGGATCCTCTATCCTGGGAGCCAGAGCCTGCCTGCGGTCGGGAGTAGGACTGCTGACGGTGCATGCTCCGAAAGTAAATGTCTCTGTTTTGCAAACGACTGTACCCGAAGCAATGGTACTTGTGGATCCGAATCTGGAAGTATTCTCTACTCCTGTAGATACGGACGATTATCAGGCGTTAGGAATTGGCCCGGGACTGGGCAAAGAGGAAGAGACGGAACAGGCGCTGGTGGAACAACTGGCACTGTGCCAGATCCCTGTCGTAGCAGATGCGGATGCTCTGAACCTACTGGCCAACCAACGGAAAGCACTGCATACCTTACCGAAAGGCTCCGTACTTACTCCACATCCGAAAGAACTCGAGCGCCTGGTCGGAAAATGCCAGAACTCTTACGAACGTCTGAAGAAAGCCCGGGAGTTGGCCCGTACCGCTCAGGTACATATTATTCTGAAAGGTGCTTATACGGCTGTAATCGCTCCGGATGGAAAATGCTACTTCAATACAACAGGCAACCCGGGAATGGCTACGGGAGGTAGCGGAGATGCACTCACGGGGATCGTACTGGCGCTGCTGGCACAAAGCTATCCCGCGGATGAGGCGGCACGGATCGCTACCTACGCACACGGGCTGGCCGGAGATTTTGCCCGGAAAAAGTTCGGGGAGACAGCCATGACTGCGGGCGACATCGTTCAGGGTCTTCCGCTGGCCTGGAGGATGTTAAGCGAATAATGCTTAATAACTTGCGGTTTTTCGAAGAAGTTGATTAACTTTGTTTTCGGAAAACCGTTAAAAACAAACCGGAAATGAAGCAGGTTATCAGGATATGGGCAGGGTTGATGTTGTGTACAGCTACTGCCTCAGCACAAACGGAAGTCACGGCAGGAGTCATGCGTGGAAAGGACTATGGAGTCACCTATACGCTGCCCAAATCGGAAATCCGGATCGAAGTAAAAGTAAACAAGGTGACTTATACTCCCGGAGAATTCAGCCGGTATGCAGATCGTTACCTGAGATTGAACCATGTATCGGGCGAACCTGAAGAATACTGGGAACTCAAAGGTATGACCGTGCAGTCTGCTGGTGTGCCCGACAGTGAGAAGACTTATTTCGTAAAATTGAAGGATAAGACGGTAGCCCCCTTGATGGAACTGACCAAAGAAGGTATAATCAAGTCTATCAATATGCCTTACAGTTCTCCTTCGGGAACCGCGGCCTCTTCTTCTATCCCTGTTTCCACACGGAAAGTAAATCCAAAAGATTTCCTGACGGAAGAGATCCTGATGGCTAACTCCACGGCTAAAATGGCGGAACTTATATCCAAAGAGATCTACAACATCCGGGAAAGCCGCAACGCGTTGATGCGCGGACAGGCGGACTATATGCCCGCGGATGGGGAACAGATGAAACTGATGCTGGCCAACCTGGAAGAGCAGGAACGGGCCATGACAGAGATGTTTTCCGGCACCTATCAGATAGAAGAGCGGACCTTTGTGATCCGGGTGGTACCCGACCGGGAGTACGATGAGGAAGTGGCATTTCGCTTCTCACGTAAACTGGGACTACTTGGCAAAGAAGACCTGGCGGGAGAGCCGATCTATATGACGCTGAAAGATCTGAATGCGGTGGATATACCCGAAGAGGATAAGAAGAAAGTAAGCGGAGTGGCCTACAATGTACCGGGACGTGCCCGGGTAACGATCAAACAAGGTACTCAGCCATTGTACAGCGGAGAAATGCCCATTACACAATTCGGAACCACTGAATACCTGGCACCGGCCTTGTTCAACAAAAAGTCTACTGTGAAAGTACTTTTCAATCCGGAGACAGGGGGATTGATCAAAGTAGACCGGGAAGAGTAAAGGATTTTATTCTTTGTAACTCCATATCTCAGGTTGGGTTTACATGGATTGATACAGGTGTAAGACAGGCAAGAGTGCTTCTTTACCGAAGAAGATTTTATCCAATTATAAGTTTATTCGCTGAAAGAATAAAAATGTAAGTTACAGTCCTGTGTGTTGGACCTGTACCGCGTCGCAGGTGTTGTAAGTGTACCTCGGAAACGCAAATATGCGTCTCTACAAGTAGATTGGACATTTCTAACAGAGATGCAGAAAGATTTACAAGGGGTACTACCAATAACCCAAGACGATATAATTGTACAAACATCATTATCACATGTAGAGACGCATATTTACGTCTTCGTGATAACAGACCCATATAGGCATCTCCGCGATATACATCTGTCCTCTTCGTACGGATGGCACAACCCTCATACTGAAATGGGTATTTTCCCATTGAAAAAAAAATTATCTCCCTCCTGCTCTATTTTTCTTCTTTTTTATCGGGCAACTGCTTTTCCATCCGTTTCCTTATACCGAGAGTAATGAAAAGACAGAAGATCATAATTCCCATGGTTCCACACCCATCAGTGACTACCAAAGGAGGTATCACCAAAGGAACAAGTAATAGTAGTGCCAGGGTAAGAGCAGTGTCGTATGCTATTCTCCGGTACAAAGATGCCTGACCGGTACCTCTTTCCTTACAGGCGGTATCCGATCAGATTGTCTTTCCTCAGTTGAGTAATGTAAGCAGTTACACGAGCGTCGTATCCTTCCTGATGCTGAAAGTAATCGCCCAGCAGTGCGATAATCTCTCCTACTGTACGCTTCCCGTCAATCAGCTCCCAGACTTCCGTTCCATGCTCTTCCAAAGTAACATGAACGAAGGGGGACATCCCTTTGGGAAGCAGGAAACGCTGCATCCATTGTCTCTTGAAGCGGGGAATGCCCAGTCTGATACATTCTCCTTCCCGGGCAACGGAAATACGCTCATTGCGATAGGGTATCACTTCCAGCAGGTTTATCTTTCCGGGCATGCTCTGTTGCACTAAGACTTTTTAATATTAGGTGCTTCCAATCCATATCCGTATTTTTTATCTTCCGCTTTGAGCCAGATACCCAATAAAAAGGCAAAAACGCCCAGACTGGCGAAAATAAGCATCGGCAGTGTATAATCATAGTGTCCCGTAATAGCTACATCCGGATTGGCATAATCCAGTGTCAGACCGATGATCATCGGGAAAGCCCATAATCCGATATTTTGTATCCAGAAAATTACGCTATAAGCGGAACCCAGATAACGGTTCTCTACCAGTTTAGGCACGGATGGCCATAAGGCCGCGGGTACCAGAGAAAAAGAGACACCCAATACCAGAATAGCCAGGTAAGAAATGATGAGACTGGTGGTGCTATCGGGCTGCAACGGATAGATGGCGAATATCAGGTGACAGGTAAAAACCAGTACCGATCCTATAATAAGCATGGTTGCTCCTTTCCCTTTCCGATCTAAGAACCATCCCAGAAGAGGTGTAAGCACCATGGCACCGATAGGGAACCAGGAAAACAGTTTGGAGGCATCCGTACTGGGAATGCCCAGCCGGTTTTCCAGCATACTGGTGGCAAACTTCTGGAAAGGAAATATAGCTGAATAATAGAGTACACACAGGAAAGCGATGATGAGAAAAGGCTTACTGGTAAACAGGATACCCAGATCGCTGATCTTAAACGGATCTTCCTCTTCCGTTCCTGCCGCCTCTCCCAACTGCCGATCGAGCCTGCGATCCATGAAGAAATAGACTAAGAAAGTGAGCAAACCAATACATAACAATCCGCAACAGATCGCTACCGGACGAACCACACTTTCAGTGCCCCAGGAGGCAACCCAGGGAGACAGACGGAAAACGGCAAAGACTCCCAGACGGGCAATAGCCATTTCCAACCCCATGGCCAGCGCCATCTCTTTTCCGGTAAACCATTTGACAATGGCTTTGGACACCGTGATACCTGCCATCTCTACCCCGCAGCCAAAGATAGCAAACCCTACACAAGCCAGCTTGGCCGTCGCGGGGAAAGAGACCCAGAAAGAATTAAAGAAATCGTAAAGGGCATTCCCTTCTGTGAAATAAGAACTGATGGCATACAGTTTGATACCTCCACCCACGATCATGACCACTGCCGAAAGAAGGGCGGTAAACCGTACGCCCATCTTATCCAGAATGATCCCGGCAAAGATCAGAAACAGGACAAATACATTCAGGAAGTATTCGGAGCCGGCAAACGTCCCATACGTACCCGCGCTCCATCCCAACTGATTTTCGAGCAGGGTCTGCAAAGGAGACAATACGTCAATGAACATATAAGCAAAAAACATAGTGGAGGCGATCAGAAGAAGGGCCGTCCACCGCAGCACGGAAGAGTCGCGCATGGTTACAGTCAGTTTGTCGGTACTCATATCTTTATTTTATTTGTATATCAAAAGCAAACATGGCTGCGAGCTTCCTGTAGAAGCCGACAGCCATGTTCCATCTTATTTGTTCCGATGTGACATCGGTATGTTATTCTGCTACGATCTCAGCGTCTTCTGCCGGAGCAGTCAGATCCAATGCAGGAGCAGCTGTTCCCTGAGGAACCGTGTAAGGATTGGTAATTTCATCCTCCAGAGCCTGTTGCTGGATATATCCTCCGCCATCCACTACATCGCGTGGCAGCACATACGCGATCGCGATACTCATCACTACCATAAATGCGGCCAGTCCCCAGGTTACCTTTTCCAGAATATCTGTAGTCTTACGTACTCCCATGATCTGGTTGGAAGAGGCGAAGCTGGATGCCAACCCACCCCCTTTGGAGTTCTGGATCAACACAATGAAGCACATCAGGCCGGCAGCGATCAATGTCAGGATAAGGAATAATATATACATATTTCTTTATTTTGATTGAGTGTTAATAATCAATTTCTCCAAAAATCTGATTTGGTCTGCAAAGTAAGCATTTTTTTTTGGATATTTCAAACTTAATTTTTTAATTATTTCAAGGGCTTTGGAATATCTCTTCTGCCGGACATATATTTTGGCTAAAGTCTCCGTGAAATAGCTATCATCTTCACTTTCCGCATCCGGGACGGAACTTTCCACGGGTTGTACTTCCTCTTTGTGGAATACCGGCTCGAGCCGCAGGGTGGGTTCTTCTTCCGTACGGGAGATGAAGTCATCGATGAGGGATTGTCCGCGTAACGCCGGAACGTTGTCGGGTGACTGATCTGCCGGCAGATCTTCCCGCAACAGATAAGCCGTATAATCGCCGGCATATTCCAAAGGTACCCCCGCATCTTCCTGAGGAATGTTTGCCAGAAAAGCATCAATCAGCATCAATGTGCGGTCGATGGCCGGTTCTTCCTGCCACAGCGCAGTGAGTTCACTGGCTTGTTGCTTCTCGTGTAGTTTGAAGCGATCTCCCTCTACCAGTTCAAAAAGCGTGCGCCTGTCTGCCACATGCAGGATCGATTGGCGCAACTCTTCTCCAAAAGTAGCTTCGTGCAACAAAAAAAGATTCCGGAGCAGCAACAAACGGGCAGATTGGAAATACGGATAACGGGCAACCAGCGTACGCAGTTCGTACAGCGTATCCCTGTCGAGCATCTCCGGACGACGAACCCACTGATGGAATTGGGAAGCGATCATTTACCAGTTTGCTACGGTTGCATTAAAGATCTGTTCGGTAATCTCTTTGGTCATTTCGGCAATATACGTATCCTGCACATCGGTCAGCAGCTGCCGGGAGTCGTAGGTACGGAATGCCGAGAATTGCTGTTCGAAGTCTTCATCGTGATTGGTGTTATTCACAAAACGTACATTCACCGTGATGGTCAACTTGGTTTCCGAAGAATACCCATCTGCCTGCACGGCCTGGTTGTACTGATTGTAGCCCGTGATCTCTCCTTCAATATCGAGATCCCCACCCCGGTTGACTAACTGCAAGCGGGTCTGACGAACAAAGATATCTTTCAGATCGTCGTTGAACTGAGTGGCCAGCGGCGCGTATACATAGTCCGATTTCATGGGAAAGTCGGCAATAGAGATGGTTTTCACCCGGTCGTAATTGATCGAAGAGCCATTGAATTTATAAGATACGGTACACGAATTGACCACTACTGATATGTACACGACACAGGCAAGTCGTGTCATTATGTTAATCCAGTTCATATTCTTTTATTTTTCTGTAAAGGGTACGTTCGGAGATATTCAGATCTCTGGCAGCTGCTTTCCGCTTTCCGTTGTGTTTCTCCAGCGCTTTGCGGATCATCTCTTTCTCCATCTCATCCAGTGACAACGTCTCTTCGACATATTCGTCCGTATCCTGTATATCTTCTTCCTGGCCGGTTGCTTTCATCGGATGAATATTGATCGTAGGAGCCTCTGCCGGTACGGCGGGTGGCGGTGAGGCATAGAAACTACCCGGAGCAGGCACTCCGGAGGTGATACTTCCGGCACGTTCGGCCATCAGGGTATTGACCAGCTTTTTCAGTTCCGTCATATCCTGCCGCATGTCGAACAGGATCTGATACAGGATCTCACGTTCACTCTCAAATCCTTTGGTCTGCTTCATTCCCATCAGCGCAGGCAGGCGTTGCTGATTCTGCTGGGGAAGGTAATTCTGCAGGATAGAGGCGGTAATTTCACGTTGTGTCTCTATGATGGAAATCTGTTCGGTTATATTTTTTAACTGACGTACGTTTCCGGGCCAGGGATAGGCCAGCAACGCTTGTTTCGCATCCTCTGTCAATTGGATGGAAGGCATGCGGTATTTCTCCGCGAAATCGGAAGCGAACTTGCGGAACAGAAGAAGTACATCTTCTCCCCGCTCCCGCAGGGCAGGTACCTGAATAGGCACCGTATTGAGACGGTAATACAGGTCTTCCCGGAACCTCCCGTCGGAAATGGCCTGCATCAGGTTCACATTCGTAGCTGCTACAATGCGTACATCTGTCTTTTCTACCCGGGAAGAGCCTACTTTAATAAATTCTCCGCTTTCCAATACACGAAGTAAACGTGCCTGGGTAGACAAAGGCAGTTCGCCTACCTCGTCGAGAAAGATGGTGCCTCCGTTGGCTTCGCCGAAATAGCCTTTACGCTCTCCGATGGCTCCGGTAAAGGCTCCTTTCTCGTGTCCGAACAGTTCGGAATCGATCGTACCTTCGGGAATAGCCCCGCAGTTGACCGCGATGTATTGTCCGTGTTTGCGGCGACTATACTGGTGAATGATCTGAGGAAAACTTTCCTTTCCTACTCCACTCTCTCCGGTTATCAGAACAGAAAGATCAGTAGGAGCCACCTGAATGGCCACATCTATCGCGCGCAGCAACCCTTCGGCATTTCCTATGATACCAAACCGGAGTTTTACCTGTTGTATTTCTGATCTTGTCATAAAATGATCTGTGCGCTATATAGCTGTATCAAATATCGTCTTCGATGGTATCTAATTTCAGTTTATCGCTGTCGTCGCGCTTCTCGTAATATTGTTTACGCAAGGGGTTGACCCTGGCCTGCGCGTCTCTCTGCCGGTTGCGGTATACATCTATCGCCAGATAGATGGCCTGACGGAAAGATTCTTCACCCGCTATGCCCTGTCCGGCTATATCGTAGGCAGTACCGTGGGCAGGAGAGGTACGTACTATAGGCAGACCTGCCGTAAAGTTGACTCCATCTTCCATGGCCAGTACTTTAAACGGAGTAAGACCCTGATCGTGATACATCGCCAGGATCCCGTCAAACTTCGTATAATTGCCCGATCCCATAAACCCGTCGGCCGGGTAAGGACCGTAACATAACATCCCTTTTTCGGCCATTTCCTGTATGGCGGGAATAATGACCGTCTGCTCTTCTGTGCCTATCAGCCCGTCGTCCCCGGCATGCGGGTTCAGAGAGAGAACCGCGATACGCGGACTTCCGATGTTAAAGTCCCGCTTCAGCGAATGGTGAAATATCCGGATCTTCTCCTGGATACGTTCTTTGGTGATGGCAGCCGGGATCTCACTTACGGGGATGTGTCCGGTGACCAATGCCATGCGCAGATCATCTTTGACAAGGATCATCAGAGATGGTTCTCCTTCTCCCAGGCGCTCTTCCAGGTACTCCGTATGACCGGGAAAGGGAAATTCTTCCGACCGGATCGTATGTTTGTTGATAGGGGCTGTTACCAGAACATCTATCTTTCGTTCCCGGAACTCTTCCACCGCCTTTTCCAAAGCGTCAAAGGCAGCTTTTCCTATCTCGGGATCCACTTTTCCAAATTCAACTTTGACTTCATCGTTGGTACAGTTGACCACACTTAATCTACCAGACTGTGCTTCAGATGCGGAATTCACAATAGAGAAACTGGTGGGCAGATCCAGAGATTTACGATGGTAAGCCGCCACCTTGGGAGACCCGTAAATAACCGGTGTACAAAGCTCAAGCATAGCCGGCTCCGCGAAAGTCTTCAGGATCACTTCATATCCGACACCATTCACATCTCCCTGTGTGATCCCTATTTTTATTTTGTTGCTTTCCATTTTGTCTTACTTACTGTTTAAATTTTACATATCCAGGCAAATATAATTGGCTAATGTACGACGTACGGATATAGGATGAAAGTATATACGTGTGTATTGGATGTATATCGCGGAGACGCAACTATGCGTCTCTACAGAGATGGATGATTACTTTATATAATTTGTATTTTCAAATCGTAAATCGTAATTAGTTCTGTTGACCTCCTGGTTGGCTCCGCCGATCTTCGATAGACTGCGTCGACCGTTGGTTCGTCTCATCATACATCTCTCCGCGTCTCTACATATGAATGACTATTTTATATGATTTGTATTTCAAATCGTAAATCGTAAATCGTCTAATCGTAAATCCTTTGGTCTACCGGGATCTCTTCATTCCTGTCTTCATTGGGCAAACGCAAGGTATACAGAGAGGCTTCCATCTGACGCACGAAATTCCGTTTGGGACGATCCGGCGAATAGATAAAGATCTCTGCGGTAATGATACGCTGGTTGGCACGGTCCAGACGGGTATGGGAAACAAACGGGCCACCCATAAAGTCACCTCCCCGCATGCGCCACAGACCACGAGCCTCCAGGGTGTAGTCTCCATGAACATCTATCACCCGTGTATCTACAGTGATGGAATCCGTAGCCATGTAAGAGCCCTCGAACGAGCCCGGAATATTTGCTTTCATTACAGAATCTCTTTTGTGTATGATATATTCCGGAGTAAACGTATCCTTATCTGTATATGGATAAGAGTAGATCACAAAATTCTGATCGCCTGTAGCGGTATTGGTGGAAGCCCAGAAAAAATCTTCTCCCTGTTTATAGCTATTGAGTTCTGTGGATACCCAGATGTTGCAGTCAAACATACTTGCTACTTTCGTAGAAATATATTCGTTGTGTTTTTGGGACAGAACATTGATGCGACGATTCATCTCCGCGCGCGTAAAGAAGTCTATGATCACCTGAGCATTTTCCTCTACGAAACGCGCGAACTCCTCTTCGTCCGGTGCCTGTATGGTGAGCACCATCTGCGGAGAAGCGTACTTGTCTTTGGCGTATTTAAACCCACCTTTTGTGTAAATATCCTGCACATCCACCACAATGATATTGCGTATGAGTTTCAACGTCGAATCAAAATGACGAGGGGCAGTGTACATGATCCGGAAAGAGCGTTCCGGCTGCGGCAATCCCGGTACATCCGTATCCAGTACATCATACAAGGCTCTGCCAGCCGGCCGTTCCCACAAACCGGGATCTACTACAACCATGATCTCGTAGGCATTCCCACTGGAACTATTTTTAAGAATTCCACCGCTGTTGCCACAGGAACTTACGAAAAGTGTAACAAGAGCCATACTCAAATAAGACAAAAACTGTTTCATATTGTCAGCTTTTAGGAGTTAACCATTTTATGTGTTCCGCTGCGCTGTAGAAAGCATACCACAGGCAGCAAAAATATCTTCTCCGCGAGAGGAACGTATGGTTGTAAAAACGCCGTGAGAGGTCAGATAATCTCTGAACTGCACCATGGTTTCCGCGGCAGCTCCCTCGAGATCTACTCCCGGAATCGCATGAAAGCGGATCAGATTGACCCTGCAATCCAATCCATTCAGCAAACGTACCAGTTCCTTCGCATGTGCCAATGAATCATTGACATCTTTAAAAACAATATATTCAAATGAAAGTCGGCGTTGCCGGCTGAAATCATACTTTTTTAACATCCCTACCATCTCCTGAGCAGGAAATCCTTTTTCCGCAGGCATCAGGCTCTGACGCTGAACCGCGAAAGGAGAATGCAGGCTGACAGCCAGATGACAATCACTCTCTTTCAGGAAACGCTCCATACCCTTACGCAGACCTACGGTAGAAACCGTTATCCGCTTCGGGCTCCAGGTATATCCATACGAAGCAGTCATAATCTCCAAAGCTTTCAATACCTCGTCGAGATTATCCATCGGCTCTCCCATGCCCATCATCACCACATTGGTCAGGGAATCTCTCTCAGGCAACGACTGGATCTGATTGAGGATCTGACCGGCAGTCAGCTGAGCCTGAAATCCCTGCTTACCTGTCATACAGAACGCGCAATTCATCTTACAGCCTACCTGACAGGAAATACACAACGTGGCCCGCTCCCCATCAGGGATATATACAGACTCTACAAAATTTCCTTCCGGGGTCCGATACAGATACTTCACTGTACCGTCTGCCGAGCGCATAGCCTGTACAGGAGCCGAAGTCCCTACCTCAAAACGAGCAGCCAGCAACTCCCGGTGTTTCAGAGACAAATTGGTCATCTCTGCTATCGTATCCACCTTTTTAGCATAGATCCAGGAAGCGATCTGACCGGCAGCGAAACCAGGCATACCCAGTTCACTGACAAGCTCTTTCAATCCGGATAAAGTGGTACCCAACAGCGGTAGTCTGGACATAGGAATTATCAGGTCTCTAATTGGTTCTACAAATATAGTGAAAGCCGAAAGCAGAGCAAAGTTTACTTTAGCTATGCTAAGGCG
>JAJBTC010000181.1 GCA_020861095.1 Bacteroides sp. | reverse complement strand
ACCCGGACAAAATATGCTTTCGAAAATTTGTAGGAGACTTAGAATTCAGCCTCTTATATATAAATAGCAAAAAAACAGTTCGAACGGATCAGAGAATACCGTGCGCGGTTACTGTCGGCTCAATTTTCCTGATCATACCTTGAAGCACGGCACCGGGTCCGCATTCTGTAAAATCGGTGGCCCCGTCGGCTACCATAGTATGCACGGTCTGTGTCCAGCGTACAGAAGCAGTTAACTGAGCTACAAGATTCTTCTTAATCTCTACCGGATCCGTATAAGGTTTTGCATCCACATTCTGATAGACCGGACATTTCGGAGTCTGTATCTCAGTAGCATGGATGGCAGCTTCCAGTTCCACACGCGCAGGTTCCATCAACGGTGAGTGGAATGCCCCGCCGACTTTCAATGGAAGAGCACGTTTTGCACCTGCTGCTTTCATCGGTTCACACCCCTTCTCGATACCAGCTATAGAACCGGAAATTACGATCTGTCCCGGACAATTGTAATTGGCAGGTACACATACTTCATCGGTAATAGAAGCACATATTTCTTCCACTTTTTCATCTGCCAGTCCCAGAATAGCAGCCATGGCAGAAGGCTGAGCTTCACAAGCTTTCTGCATAGCCATCGCACGGGCATATACAAGTTTCAGTCCGTCTTCAAAAGAGAGGGCACCTGCTGCAACCAGTGCAGAGAACTCTCCCAGAGAGTGTCCGGCAGTCATTTCCGGCTGGAAATCGTCTCCCATACACAGGGCAGAGATCACTGAGTGAAGAAATACCGCAGGTTGTGTTACCTTAGTCTGACGCAGATCTTCATCTGTGCCTTCAAACATTATATCCGTTATGCGATATCCAAGGATGTCATTGGCTTTTTCAAACAATTCTTTTGCCAGAGAAGAGGATTCATACAGATCCTTGCCCATTCCTACAAATTGAGCACCCTGGCCCGGAAATACAAATGCTTTCATATTTACGTAGTTTATGATGGTTCTTAAAAAACAGGGCAAAGGTAGGGAAAAATTACGAAAACCTATAGGGTTCTTCTTTACTTTAGGTGAAAGAAGTGTTACCTATTCTATAAACACCATTTTTACAGGATCTGCTGAATGACACAAAGGGCCATTGCCATTACCTGTACGTGCATCCCGACCCATCTGTATCGTTTGTGTCAGGTAATCTTTGGCTCTCTTTACCGCATCGGGCAGTGTATGCCCCAATGCAATACAGGTAGAGATGGCAGACGAAAAGGTACACCCTGTACCATGTAGATTTGCAGAATCAATGCGCTGCGCAGAGAACCGATAAGTCTGTTCCGAAGTAAAAAGAAGATCAGTCATTTCTTTTCCCTGGAGATGACCTCCTTTTATCAATACAGAGCGACAACCTTGTTGCTGCAACACGCGGGCAGCCTTGTGCATTTGCTCTTCGTCACGGACGGTGAGTCCGGTGAGTTTCTCCGCTTCATCCAGGTTAGGAGTGATCAGGCTGCAGACCGGAAACAACTCTTCACGGATGGCTTCCAATGCTTCGTCACTGATCAGCTTTTGCCCGGCCGTAGATGCCAGTACCGGATCGTAGATCACCTGTGAAGGCCGGAAACGTCGCAGTGCTCCGGCGATAGCATATACATTCTCCACAGTAGCTACCATACCGATTTTCAACACATCCGGATGCAGGTCTTCACATACGGCAGAGATCTGTTCACTCACAACACCGGAATGTACGGGATACACCTCTTTCACTCCTTGTGTATTCTGTATGGTAAGTGCGGTGATAGCTGCCGCTCCATAACCACCCAATGCGGCAATCGTTTTCAGGTCGGCCTGTATGCCTGCTCCCCCGGAGGGATCCGAACCAGCTATGGAAAAACAATCGGATATCGTTTCATTGGAAAATGTATATATAGATAATCGGTTACAAAAGTAAGAAATTGTTTTGATTTTAATTTTGTCGACCGCTGGTTCCACGAACAATTAATTACGCTGTATGCTTCATTCCTGCTTTTGTATTCTTTTTAGCTTTGCTGACGGTTGGTTACTCCATTTTCCTTTTTTAAAACGCAGATATGAGACGCAAATATGCGTCTCTACAATACCTGTTATCTTCTGTAATTCAGATTATACACTGTAAATTGTCTCATTGTAAATCTCTTTATCACTTCGGAAATAGAAAAACGAAATTAAAAACAAGCCCCAACCAATGGTCGACGTTAGTTAGTCGAAGATCGGTTTAGCCAACACAACAGTCAGCAAAACGAATAAAGAAACAGGCAAGAACAAAACAGTTTCTAAATCACATGCAGGAAAAGTCCCCCATATATACTGTAGATAATACAATAAGTATCTTTTATGAAAGATGAAATAAAAATATGCTCCCATAGAGCGAAATACCGCTTGAAAAGTTGTTGTAGCCAATACAATAAGCTTCTTGTTCTGATCACAGAATAGATATATTGTATGTGGTACAAGAAGATAAAGAGTCATATCGTTTACAATAAGATAACTATAG
>JAJBTC010000094.1 GCA_020861095.1 Bacteroides sp. | reverse complement strand
TACTAACAATAGGACAAATATCAAATAAACAAGGGACTTTTTCAGTGCCCTCAAGCGCAGCATAGCGGACCGACTGGGGGTAGGGATCCGTCCTGTGTCTTCAACCCCAAAGTGGGTTGAATGATTTTATCCTGGATAAAACGAGTTCAAATCGAGCTCATAGTACATACTACATAGAATGGAGTTTTTCTCTATTCAACCCACTTCGGGGTTGATTGTAGATGCATCGGGTATACCCCCAGTCGCTCCGTTACGGGCTATGGCCCTTACTGCGCTTCACTGGGGGGTATTAGCTTCGCTGACCGTTGGTTGACTTCGTCGACCGCTGGTTCAAATTAAAGCCACTTCGGGCTTTCAGAGTAAATGTGGGGTTTCAGAGTAAATGCGGACTTTCAGAGTAAATGAATGTCAGCCGGATGGTTCCGTAAATCTTAAACTATTTTTCCGGACACTACTTCACGCCGTGTGTCTCTACATGGTTATATGGACGACTATCTGGAAACGGAGAGCAGGTATACCCTATATCCATCTTTGTAAAATGATATCCATCCTTGTAAAATGGGCATCCTGGATCTGATCTCCGATCCTCAGCAACACCTTGCTTCATGTCCTTCCCTGCAATCGTCGAACTCCAGTGTCACATGTCCGATGTGGTATTTTTTGAGACTTTCCCGTATCTGTGATTTGATCTGTTCGGTATGCTCCGGAGATTCTGCAACTATGTGCGCAGTGAGTGCATTTTCCGTCGTACTGATGGCCCAGATATGTACGTGGTAGACACATGTTACCCCTGAGACAGCGGCAATGGCAGATTTCACATCCTCTATGCAGATGTCTCCCGGTACTCCATCTAAAGAAAGACGGATGCTGTCGCGCAGCAGTCCCCAGGTAGAGATAAAGATCACAGCTGCTATCACCAGTCCGATGATCGGATCTATGATATACCATCCCGTCCGGCTGATGATAAGTCCCGACACCAGTACGCCTACTGAGACTAACGCGTCGGCGGCCATGTGCAGGTATGCCCCTTTCACATTGAGATCTTTTTCTTTCTCTTTCAGAAACAGGAATGCAGTGAATCCGTTGATCAGTACCCCTATTCCCGCCACAATGGCAATCGCCATGCCGGGTACGGGCGAGGGGTTGCGTAGTTTATGAATACTTTCATAAACGATGCCCCCGATGGCGATCAGTAGGATCATAGCATTGACAAAAGAGACCAATACCGTACTCTTTTTGTATCCATACGTATATTTCGCACTGGATCTGACGCGGGTCAGCCGGAAAGCCATCAATGCCAGTACCAGACTGATCACGTCGGTCAGGTTATGTCCTGCGTCTGACAGCAGTGCCAGTGAATCGTACCACCATCCGGCACCGACCTCAGCTACCACAAAAGCGATGTTCAGGACAATACCTACGATAAACGCTTTGTTCAGAGAATCGAAGCGCACGGTATGATTGTGAGGATGCGATGCGTGTGAATGTTGTCCGGCCATGGTCAGGTTTTCTCTAATTTCAGATACAAATGTATGGAAAAGTAACAATTCTATAACAGGTTTAACCAAAGTATGTACGCGAGCTTAAACAAAAAATAATTATAAATAGTTTTCTGCTGTTGTATATTATTATAATCAGCCTTTTTTGTTACTTTTGCCGATCGAACGAAACATTGCTACAGATACATGAATAAATCTCAGGATTATCAACTTACTATTGTTGTTCCGGTATACAATGAGGAAGACAATATATATGCTTTGGAGCAGAAGCTGAGTGCATTTCTTCCCCTCTCTCTTTGTAAAGCCTGCGTGCTTTTTGTAAACGACGGTTCTAAGGACCGCAGTCCGGAACGTATCCGGGAGGTTTGCGATCGGAATGAGCACTTTTTCTATATGGACCTGAGCCGCAACGCGGGACTGAGCGCGGCCATGAAGGCAGGTATCGATCATGCCTACTCCGACTATGTCGGGTATATGGATGCCGACCTGCAGACGACACCGGAAGATTTTAATCTGTTGTTGAAAGACATCGGTTCGTATCAATTGGTGATAGGCATACGTGCCGATCGTAAAGATTCTTTTTTTAAGAATTTCCAATCTAAGATAGCCAATGGGTTTCGCCGGATGATGACGAACGATGGAGTACAGGATACGGGATGTCCGCTGAAAGTATTGCATACCGACTATGCCAAGCGTATCCCTTTCTTCACAGGCATGCACCGTTTCCTGCCGGCACTCATCCAGTTGCAGAACGGTCGTGTGCAGCAGGTACCTGTACGTCACTTCCCCCGGGTGGCCGGAGTGTCCAAATACAATTTATGGAACCGCCTGATCTCTCCGTTTATGGATTGTTTTGCTTACAGGTGGATGAAAAAGCGATATATCAATTACCAGGTGGGTGACAACAATTTAGGCAGCTGACCGTGAAAGACAGTACGTTTCTCTATGTGATCGGATTCCTGGCCCAGTTGTTCTTCTCTGCCCGGATCCTCTATCAATGGATCGTTACCGAAAAAAGCAAGCAGGTATTATCCCCCTCTGCGTTCTGGATACTGAGTATCGCGGGTTCATATCTTCTGTTTATCTATGGCTGGCTTCGGGATGACTTTTCCATTATCCTGGGACAGTTTATCGCTTATTATATCTATTTGTGGAACCTCAATGAGAAAGGCTTGTGGGAGAAACTCCATCTCTTTTTCAAAGTCTTGCTGATGATCACTCCCATCATTGCCGGCGTAGTGGTACTACACGATGTTTCCGCGTTCATTAGCAACTTTTTCCGGAACGAAAAAGTCCCTCTGTGGCTCCTTGTCTTCGGCTCTGCCGGGCAGATCATCTTTACCCTGCGTTTTGTGTATCAATGGGTCTATTCCTATCACCACAAAGAGTCTCTTCTTCCGGCAGGTTTCTGGATCATCAGTCTGATCGGGTCTTCGGTAATTGTCTCCTACGGTATCATCCGGCACGATCCGGTATTGATCCTGGGACAGTCGGTTGGATTTGTGGCCTACTGCCGCAACCTGATGATCGGATATAAAAGTGCCAAAAACACACAGCTATGATGAGGAACCGGTGGTTGCCGCTTTTCTATTTCCTGGCTTTGTTGCCGCTTTTCCTTCTGCGTGACTATACTCCGACGAATGAATTGCGGTACCTCAATATTGTAGATGAGGCGCTGGCCAACGGGACTTTTTTCACCTTTACCAATCAGGGCGAGCTCTATGCCGACAAGCCCCCTCTCTATTTCTGGATGGCTATGTTGGGGCGCTGGCTTTTCGGGAACCACTCTATGTGGTTCCTTTCCCTGCTCTCTTTTCTTCCCGCGGTGGTCCTGATACAGGTGATGGACCGTTGGGTCAGCAAAGAATCCAATCGGGAAAACCGTTTCTCGGGCCAGCTTATGTTGATGAGCTCGGGTCTTTTTCTGGGGCTCACGGTGATCCATCGGATGGATATGCTGATGTGTATGTTCATTGTACTTGCCCTCTATACCTTTTATCGCCTGTACAAGCAGGAAGCCCATACCACCCGACTGCAATGGCTGTTTGCCGTATTCCTGTTCCTGGCACTTTTCTCGAAAGGTCCCGTTGGCCTGGTGGTACCTCTTCTTTCTACCGTTGTCTTTTTGTGGGTTTCCGGCAAACTAAAGACCATCGGTCGGTATTGGGGCTGGCGCACCTGGGTGGTGCTGCTGGGAGGTTCCTTGTTGTGGTTCCTGGGAGTTTATCTGGAGGGGGGCGATACATATCTCTCCAATCTGTTGGTTCATCAGACCGTCAACCGTGCCGTAGACTCTTTCCATCACAAAGAGCCCTTCTACTACTACATGGTCTCTTACTGGTATTCGTTGGCCCCCTGGTCTCTGTTTTTGTTTGGGGTACTTGCCGTCTCTGTCTGCCGGAGGTATATCCGCACAGATCTGGAGCGTTTCTTCGCCGTTACCCTGCTGACCACTTTCGTTTTCCTGTCTTCCATCAGTTCCAAGATACAGATCTACATGGCTCCGGCTTTTCCTTTTTTCGTGTATCTTCCGGTTCTTTTGCTCTCCCGTTTTCGCTGGAATCGCTGGTTGGCATTCACCCTGGCCGTGCCGGCAGGTATCTATATAGCTGCCCTCCCCGTCCTCCTGATCGTTTCCCGGAAAGGCCTTTCCGGGCTGGCCAATGGCTGGCTGTACGCGGCAGCTGCCGTACTAATGATCTCCGGAGCAATGTGTATGTGGTTGCTTTACAGGAAAAAAGAGTTAAATAAAGCCATCCATGCATTGGGCATAGGATTGTTTTGCACTATATTTGTGGTAAGCTTCAGTTTGCCTCACACAAATGCGCAGATCGGTTACAGAGACCTCAGCGAAAAGGCGTTGGAACTGGCTCAGACCTACCATACCACAGGGTATTGCGCCTATACGCTGACCCGCCCGGAGAACATGGATGTATTCCTGCACGAAGATGTAGAGAGGGTCGGCCGGGAAGATGTGCTGGAAGGCAGGTGTGCCGGTAAGATCTTCTTTGTCCGTACCCGCAGGCTGGACCGCGATGAAGAACTCCGTGATTACTTAGATGCGAAGGTAAAGTATGTGGTAGGCAAGCATACGGTGGTTGTTTTATAAAGAGAACAGTGTACATGAAAATATTAGTTACGGGAACCGCAGGTTTTATAGGTATGCATCTGGTACATGCCCTCACCGGGCAGGGGCACGAAGTGGTCGGCTTAGACAGTATCAACGACTACTACGATGTGCAACTGAAATACGACCGTCTCAGAGAGACAGGCATAGATGCAGCGGCTATTGTCCCGGGAAAGATCATTGCCAGTACCCGTTATCCGGCTTACCGTTTTGTACAGATGGATCTCTGTGACAAACAGGCACTGACCCGTCTCTTCGGGGCAGAGCAGTTCGATGGTGTGGTCAATCTCGCCGCACAGACCGGGGTACGTTATTCCACGGAAAACCCCGAGGCATATGTTGCCTCCAATGTCATGGGCTTCCTTCATCTGCTCGAGTGCTGCCGGAATTATCCGGTGAAGCACTTAGTCTATGCCAGTTCGAGCAGTGTATACGGCCTCAATGAAAAGACCCCCTTTTCCGAAGACGATCGTACCGATGCTCCGGCCAGCCTGTATGCTGCCACCAAAAAGGCAGACGAAATGATGGCCTATGCCTACAGCAGCCTCTATCAGATCCCGGCTACCGGTGTGCGCTTTTTCACGGTATACGGTCCGTGGGGCCGTCCCGATATGGCTCCCTTCCTGTTTATGAAAGCCATCCGCGAAAACCAGCCTATCCGGGTGTTCAATCATGGGAAGTTGAAACGGGATTTCACCTATATAGATGACATTGTGAATGGATTGGTACGTATCCTCTCCGCTCCTCCGGCAGGGAGTGTGAAGCACACCTTATATAATATAGGCAATTCCCGGCCGGTGGAGTTGATGGACTTCATCGCGGAAATAGAATCTGTTACCGGTAAAGTTGCCGATAAACAAATGATGGATATGCAGCCGGGAGACGTATATCATACCTATGCCGATACCAGCCGGTTGCAACATGATTTCGGTTACACCCCCCTGATCTCCATATCCGAAGGGATACGCAGGTTCCATGAGTGGTACGTGGCTTATTTCAGATAAGTGATAAGTTTTGAGTGATAAGTGATAAGTTTGTAGATAACAACCTATATAAGGCACAGACATGGCAAAGATCGCGAACAATCTGACTGAACGGATCGGGCAAACCCCCTTGCTGCATCTGGCGGCTTATGAAAAGCGGTACGGCCTGCGAAGCCGGCTGATAGCGAAACTGGAATCTTTCCATCCGGCGGGAAGTGTGAAAGACCGGGTGGCGCTTGCCATGATCGAAGACGCGGAAAGAAAAGGACGGCTGCTTCCGGGAGCTACCCTGATCGAGCCCACCAGTGGAAATACCGGAATAGGGCTGGCTATGGTAGCGGCTATCAAAGGATATAAACTGATCCTTACTATGCCGGAAACGATGAGTCTGGAACGATGCCATCTCTTAGAGGCGCTGGGAGCCTGTCTGGTGCTTACCGATGGTATGGAAGGGATGGCAGGTGCGATCTCCAGAGCACACGAACTCAACCGGACCATTCCCGGCTCCTTGATCCTGCAACAATTTGAGAACCCCACGAATGCAGAGATACATGTCCGTACCACGGCCCGGGAGATCTGGGAAGATACCGAAGGGAAGATAGATGCATTTGTGGCTGGTGTGGGAACCGGAGGTACCATCAGTGGAGTAGGGAAGGCACTCAGGGAGTGGAATCCCGGCGTATACATAGTAGCGGTGGAGCCTGCCTCTTCTCCGGTTTTGTCGGGAGGTCGGGCCGCCCCTCATCGCATACAGGGGATAGGGGCCAACTTCGTACCCGCTATCTATGACTCCTCGGTCGTAGACGAGGTGATGGCTGTTCCGCATCACGAAGCCATTCGCGGAAGCAGGGAACTGGCCACCCTGGAAGGACTGTTAGCGGGTTTTTCTTCAGGAGCGGCGGTATATGCTGCCCGGCAACTGGCCTTGCGGCCTGGCTGGGAAAACAAACAGATAGTAGTCTTGCTGCCCGATAGCGGTGAGCGGTATGTATCAACAGAATTGTATGCGTTCGACGCATATTCATTGGAAGAAACATAAAAAAACGATCGATTCTTTTCCTGTGCGCTGTCGCCGGGATCTTCTCTGTACATGCGCAAACCTCCTACCGGGAGTATTATGACCGTGCGCTGGAACTGGCCGGCGCGGATAGCTTGTCACAGGCAGAGCACTTTTTTAAAGAGGCATTGCGGGCAGAGCCTGCCAATGTACAGAACGCCTTGATCTTCTCCAACCTGGGAGTCGTTCAGCATCGCATGGGGAAATACGAGATGGCTGTAGAATCGTTCAGCCTCGCTCTGAATCTACTTCCCGACTATGTACCGGTATTATTGAACCGGGCGTCGGCCTATTTGGAACTGGGACAAGTCAGCCGTGCGTTGGCCGACTACACGCATATCCTGGCTATGGATAGCAACCAGACCGAGGCCTTACTGATG
The DNA here is from genome assembly GCA_020861095.1 of Bacteroides sp. Taxonomy (GTDB): domain Bacteria; phylum Bacteroidota; class Bacteroidia; order Bacteroidales; family Bacteroidaceae; genus Bacteroides. The sequence continues at coordinate 9,710 of JAJBTC010000094.1, read as the reverse complement.
CGGGCCTACATCTTTATGAGCCGGAGAGAGTATCCCGAGGCACGGACAGATTATGAACACCTGTTGCAGATAGAGCCTCAAAGTTATGCCGGGCGGCTGGGAGTCGTCACGCTGGAGCAACAAGTCGGGCGCCATCCGGAGGCTCTGATGGTATTGAATGGCCTGGTAACAGAATTCCCGGAAGAAGAGGAATTGTATATTATCCGGGCCAATCTGCATGTGGATATGGATCAGACAGAGGCGGCTCTGCTGGATCTGGAAGAGGCCATCCGGCTCAACGAAGACAATCCGATCCCTTATTGCATACGCGGAGAGATCTTTCTGGCTCAGAAGAAAAACGCGTGGGCCGGAAGGAATTTCGAGAAAGCCATTTCCCTGGGATATCCTGCCTCGGAACTGAGAGAGCAATTAAAACGTATTAAATAACCTTTCTCCTTTTATTCTTCTATCTGGGTCGCTTTCGGGTGATTACCTCTGCGTATGCCGGTATCTGACCGGTTTCCTTCCTCACAGCACGATCTCTGTTCCGGGAGGATTTCCCGGTTGTTTGTCCCATGGATCTTCTCTGTTCTTCCCCTTCGGTCTTCGTGTAGAAAAAGGTTCGATTTATAGCCCTTATTCTATTGCGAATTCTTAATTCAGATAAAATGGAGTGATAAAAAAGAATTTATTTGGCACGATTCCTTTCTGTGAAGTTGCGATTTTGTTAACTATCCCGATTTATTAAATCTGCACACCTGTCCCTCTGTGAAGTCAGATAAAAAGAGCCGGTATACGTAAAAAATGAATGAATTTAATACTTCCAAAGTGTGTATATTGCTCTTCCGGACCTTCTTTCCTGTTTTACCGCCATACGTTTTATACTCTTCATGGTCAGCCTTTCCCGGATAGCCGGAGTTGTCAATTAAATCCATGAAGTAATGTTAAAGTTTCTTATTATCAGGTTAAAGCAACGGGTAAGAACGCTTCTGATTTGTTGCTATAGAAAAAATATATACGAAAAAGTTGCGTATCTGAAAAAAATATACGAGATTTGTAACAGCTAATAGTTTTAAGAACAGTGTATATTTATTACAAACCCTAACCAGTTACTTCGATGAGTGATTTAGAAAACAAAAAACAGGAAGAGGCTCCCAAGAAGCGGCCTTATAACCTGCGTGAGAAGAAAGAGAAGAAAGCATCCTACAGATCGTTGATCAGACCTGAACTGGCTGATGAGTTGTATGACAAGATCCTGAATATTGTGGTCGTACAGAAAAAATACAGAGACCCCAATTATTCGGCCAAGGATCTGGCGAAAGAGTTGAAAACCAATACCCGCTATTTGTCGGCGGTCGTCAATTCGCGTTTCGGTATGAACTATTCCTGTCTGTTGAATGAATACAGAGTGAAGGATGCGCTTCATCTGTTGACCGATAAGCGATATGCCGATAAGAATATAGAAGAGATCAGTTCCATGGTTGGATTTGCCAATCGTCAGTCGTTCTACGCTGCATTCTATAAATATGTGGGTGAAACTCCTAACGGATATCGGAAAAGAAGTGTAGAAAAGTAACACACACTTCATACGATATACTGAAAAACAGAATCGAAAAAGGAACTATTCCCAACCGGAGTATTTCCTTTTTTCTTTTGTGAACCCGTCTGCATCTTACTTGTTTTTTAGTAGCTTTGCCGAATATTGTACAGGCTACGTTGATCTTCGTCCCAGCCCTGAGGACAGGGAACTATTTAAAATGGCCGATTTACTCAACCGGGAGAGGCGAATACCTGGTTATTTACGATTTACTGATTTACAAAACAACGGTGGTCGACAAAGTCAATCGCAGCCATATACATCCGCAACACGCCTGGGACAAGCGTTGGGTCGCCTTTGATCTCGCAGCGTAAACGGAGTGCAGATATACGGCGATAAAAGAGCAAATCTGTTTGAGCAAAGCGAGTTTTTTTGCTTGTCGTCGGATAGCAAACGCAGTAGTGAAGAAAGAAAATCATACTTTATACAATATACTTTCAATCGTAAATCGTAAATTGTCCAATCGTAAATCCCTTTGTCTTTCTTTGCTTCGTTTCTTTGGCGGAGCAAAGAAATGAAGAGAAAAAAGAAATGAACATAAAATACAATATGAAAACTTACATCCTATCTATGGCTCTGGCTACGACCGTCCTGGCGTCGTACGGAGGAGCCGGAAACGAAACAGCCGGGAAAAATAATTTAGCATACAACGTGGAACAATTTGCCGATTTACAGATACTCCGGTATGACGTACCGGGTTTTGAGGAACTGAGCCTAAATCAGAAAGAGCTCATCTATTACCTCTCGGAAGCCGCTCTGGCAGGGAGAGATATCCTGTTCGACCAGAATGGGAAATACAACCTGGCCATCCGTCGGATGCTGGAAGCCGTATACACCCAATACGAGGGCGACCGGAACGATCCGGAATTCAGGGAACTGGAAGTGTACCTCAAACGCGTCTGGTTTTCCAACGGTATCCACCACCATTACGGAATGGAGAAGTTTGTTCCGGGATTCAGCGAGAATTTCCTGCGTACCCAGGTAAATAAGCTGGATGCTTCCCTGCTTCCCCTTTCCGGGGAGGAAAGTGTAGAAACATTCTGTAGTCTGATCTTCCCTGTCATTTTCGACCCTCGGGTGATGCCCAAGCGGGTCAATCAGGCAGACGGCGAAGACTTAGTGCTGACTTCCGCCTGCAGCTACTACGACGGAGTCACTCAGCAGGAAGCGGAAGCCTTTTACCAGGCCCTGAAAGATCCGGAAGATCAGACCCCCATATCCTATGGACTCAACAGCCGGTTGGTGAAGAAAGACGGAAAGATACAGGAAGAGGTCTGGAAAGTAGGCGGGCTCTATACCGCGGCCATCGAACAGATTGTCGGATGGTTGGAAAAAGCCGAAGGTGTGGCCGAAAATGGAGCGCAGCGGGCCGTGATCTCTACACTCATCGCCTATTACCGCAGCGGAGATCTGAAGACATTCGACGACTATAGCATCCTCTGGGTGCACGACCTGGATTCCAGGATCGATTTTATAAACGGCTTTACCGAGACGTACGGCGACCCGTTGGGCATGAAGGCCAGCTGGGAGTCACTGGTCAACTTCAAAGACCAGGAAGCCACCAAACGTACCGAACTCATCAGTGCCAACGCGCAGTGGTTCGAAGACCACTCCCCGGTAGACAGTCGGTTCAAAAAGGAAGAGGTGAAAGGGGTCTCTGCCAAGGTGATCACAGCAGCTGTCCTGGCCGGTGATCTCTATCCTGCTACCGCCATCGGTATCAATCTGCCCAATGCAGACTGGATACGCAGCCGGCACGGTTCCAAGTCGGTCACTATCGGCAATATAACAGATGCCTACAACAAAGCCGCCCGGGGCAATGGGTTCCATGAGGAATTTGTCTACAGCGATACGGAAAAACAGCTGATCGACACGTACGGAGATCTGACAGGCAACCTGCATACCGATCTGCACGAATGTCTGGGGCACGGATCGGGCAAGTTGCTGCCCGGAGTAGATCCGGACGCGCTGAAAGCATACGGCTCTACGATCGAAGAGACCCGGGCCGACCTGTTCGGGCTTTATTACCTGGCCGATCCGAAGTTGGTGGAACTGGGACTTACTCCGAACGATGAAGCGTACAAAGCCGAGTATTATAGCTTCCTGATGAATGGGCTGATGACACAACTGGTGCGTATTGAACCGGGCAATGAGGTGGAAGAAGCACACATGCGCAACCGGCAGCTGATTGCCCGGTGGGTCTACGAAAAAGGTGCCGCAGATCGGGTGGTGGAGATGGTGACCCAGGAAGGGAAGACCTATGTGGTGATCCATGATTATCAGAAACTCCGTCAGTTGTTTGGAGAATTGCTGGCCGAGATCCAGCGCATCAAGTCTACCGGAGACTATGATGAGGCCCGTGCACTGGTCGAGAACTACGCGGTGAAGGTAGACCCTCAGTTGCATGCGGAGATCCTGGAACGCTATCACAAGCTCCGTCTTTCTCCTTACAAAGGATTTGTGAACCCGCGTTACGAAGCCGTCCGGAACGCTTCCGGAGAGGTGACAGATGTGAAGGTCAGCTACGACGAGGGATTCGCGGAGCAGATGTTGCGTTACAGCAGAGACTACTCTTTTTTACCCACCCGGAATCCTTGATCTATGGATGTTAACGAACAGATCAGAGAGATCAAAACACAGCTCCGCCTCTTTATGAACGGGGCGGTGTCTCAGAGCATGCGCGAAAAAGGGCTTGTCTACAAGCTGAATTTCGGTGTAGAGCTTCCCCGGCTCAGAGAGATGGCCTCCGCGTTGCCCCGGGATCATCAGCTGGCACAGGCACTGTGGAAAGAAGAGATCCGGGAGTGCAAGATACTGGCTGCCATGCTGCAGCCGACCGACAGTTTTTATCCCGAAATAGCAGACATCTGGGCAGAGGATATCCGCAACATGGAGATAGCCGAACTGACGTGCATGAACCTATTCTGCAAATTAGACTATGCTCCGGCCAAGTCGTTCCACTGGATCGCGGACGAGCGGGAATATATCCAGGTATGCGGATTCCTCACCATCGCCCGCCTGCTGGGACAGAAGGGAGATATGGACGAACGGGCCTCGGGAGAGTTCCTGGATCAGGCGGTCTGCGCCGTGCTGTCGGGTAGCTATCCGGTGCAGACAGCCGCGTTGCGCGCCTTGTGCAAGTATATACAACACAGTGAGGAACATGCCTTTCAGGTATGCCGTCTGGTAGAAGAGATGAAGGACTCCGAAGACCCGCGCCAGCGGCTTTTGTACGACACGGTCAAAGAAGAAACCGGGGGGATATAAAAAACTTCTTTATCCCTTGGTTTCTGTAAAAAAGGATTAACTTTGTTGGCGCTAACTCTGTGTCAACATGGAAATCCAGAACGTAAAAAATACGGTAAGGCAGATATTCACCGAATATCTTCAGGCGAATGGGCATCGCAAGACTCCCGAACGTTATGCGATACTGGATACGATCTACTCCATAGACGGCCATTTTGACATTGATACGCTTTATCTGAAAATGATGAACCAGGAGAATTTCCGGGTCAGCCGCGCTACGTTGTACAACACCATCATTCTCCTGATCAATGCCCGCCTGGTGATCAAACATCAGTTTGGTCATTCTTCCCAATACGAACGCTCCTACAACCGGGAGACTCATCATCATCAAATATGTACGCAATGTGGCAAAGTAGAAGAATTTCAGAACGAAGCTCTTCAGTCTGCCATCGAGAATACCAAACTCAAACGGTTCCATCTTTCGCACTATTCGCTTTATATCTACGGATTGTGCAGCAAGTGCGGCCGCATGAACAAACGACAAAAATCTAACAATAATCATAAGAAAGAAAAATGAAAGTAGATGTTCTATTAGGATTGCAATGGGGCGACGAAGGTAAAGGGAAAGTGGTGGATGTACTCACTCCCCGCTACGATGTGGTAGCTCGCTTCCAGGGTGGACCCAACGCGGGTCATACACTCGAATTTGCAGGTCAGAAATATGTGCTGCGTTCCATTCCTTCGGGTATCTTTCAGGGAGATAAAATAAATATTATCGGCAACGGAGTGGTACTGGACCCTGCTCTTTTCAAGGCAGAAGCAGAGGCGCTGGAGGTAGCAGGACACCAATTGAAAGAGAGGTTACATATCTCCAGAAAGGCTCACCTGATCCTGCCTACACATCGTCTGTTGGATGCCGCCTATGAAGCCGCCAAAGGAGATGCCAGAGTGGGTACCACCGGCAAGGGGATCGGACCTGCTTATACGGATAAGATCAGTCGCAACGGACTGCGTGTAGGAGACATCCTGCATCGTTTCGAAGAGAAATACGAGCAGGTCAGATCCCGTCACGAGATGATCCTGAAAGGGCTCAACTACTCCTATGATCTGCAGGAGATGGAACAGGCCTGGTTCGAGGGCATCAACTACCTCAGGCAATTCCATCTGGTAGATACCGAACATGAGATTAACAACCTGTTGAACGAAGAGAAAAGTGTGCTTTGCGAGGGTGCTCAGGGTACGATGCTGGATATTGATTTTGGCTCTTATCCCTATGTGACCTCTTCAAATACCATCTGTGCCGGAGCGTGTACCGGACTGGGCCTTGCTCCTCATAAGATCGGTGAGGTCTACGGCATATTCAAAGCTTACTGTACCCGTGTGGGTGCCGGACCGTTCCCTACGGAATTGTTTGACAAGATCGGCGACCGGATCTGTACGCTGGGACATGAGTTTGGTTCGGTGACGGGCAGGAAACGCCGTTGCGGATGGATTGACCTGGTGGCGCTGAAATATTCGATCATGATCAATGGGGTCACCAAACTGATCATGATGAAAAGCGATGTCCTGGACACTTTCGATACCATCAAAGCCTGTGTGGCCTATCGCATCAACGGAGAAGACATTACGTATTTCCCTTACAACATCGAAGAGGGTGTGCAGCCTGTATATGTCGAATTGCCGGGCTGGCAGACAGACATGACAAGAATGCAGAGTGAAAACGAATTTCTGGAAGAGTTCAATGCCTATCTTTCTTTCTTGGAAGAGCAGCTGGGCGTGCCCATTTGCATCGTTTCCGTAGGTCCGGACCGGGCGCAGACCATCGAACGTTATACAGAAGAGTAATATCTTATAAATCTTCCTAAAAAGAGAGAGACAGCTGATTGCCTCTCTTTTTTTATTTAATTTTGGCAAACTATTTGCATACTATTTTGTAGTATACACATAAAAACCGAAGATTATGGGATTGATTTGGATCATTTTTATTGGAATAGCTGTTATCAGTTACGCCGTACAGGCAAATTTGCAGTCTAAATTTAAGACGTATTCAAAAATACCGGTTTCCAATGGAATGACCGGGCGTGATGTGGCAGTTAAGATGTTACAGGACAATGGTATCTACGATGTCAAAGTCACCAGTACCCAGGGTACTCTGACCGATCATTACAATCCTGAAAATAAAACCATCAGCCTGAGTCAGGGGATATACGACAGTTCAAGTATCATGGCAGCTGCGGTAGCTGCTCACGAATGTGGCCATGCCGTGCAGCACGCCCGTGCCTATGCACCGCTAAAGATGCGTAGTGCCCTGGTGCCGGTAGTCACCTTTGCTTCCCGCTGGATGACATGGATCCTGCTGGCAGGGATCATCTTTTTCCAGTCTTTCCCTCAGTTGCTGCTGGCAGGTATTATTTTATTTGCTACCACAACTTTATTCAGTTTCATTACCCTGCCGGTAGAGATCGATGCCAGTAAGCGCGCGCTGGTGTGGCTGAATGGCTCAGGGATCACCGATTCCCGCAATCATGCTCAGGCAGAGAGCGCGCTTCGTTCAGCGGCCTATACCTATGTGGTTGCAGCACTCGGATCGTTGGCTACGCTGGTCTATTATATCTTTATCTTTATGTCCCGCAATCGGTAACAGACTTTTGTCACCTGTATAAAGGAACAGGGGATATGTCGGAAGGCATATCCCCTGTTCCTTTTATTGTATCATGCAATAGAAGAATGGGGAGATATGACCCTGATCCATAAAGTACATGTCTACTTGCGTACTGCTTCTCATATAAAAAGTGCTTTTATCCCTCACCATCTCTCACTTCTTGGCTTAATTCGTTGTTATACAGATGAGTATATGGGTGAGAGATAAAATAATTTACCGTTTATCTCTCACCTGTCTCTCACCTATCTCTCACTTTTTTGTTTTGTATTTGCTTAATGAGTTTACTATAAGATATATATGAAAGTGAGAGATAAAATGATCTCATAGGTCAGGTTTTGTTTTTTATTTACTTTATTTCGGTATGGATGGATACAGGGGCTTTTTATGTATCTCCATACGCATACGTTTGTCTGTTTAGGATGGAAGAAAAGACTTTCTTCTTTATTTTCTGTGTAGGGTAAGTGGCGGCATGTCAGCCATTTGAAGGTAAGGGTTACTCCTTTCTCAGGAATGTGTGGGAGAACATACGATCGGATGCCTGTTTGGTCTATGGACTCTGTTTGGTCCCACAACGTGAAACTTCATGTTTCATGGGCTGGGACGATTGGTTTCACGTCGTGGGATGATTCGTTCCATAGCGTGGGACCACTCATCATCCAGGGTTCGAACCGTGGCTTTCCATAGGAAATGCAGCAAATACCTTGTGGCATACCTTTCGGAAACGGAGGAACACGTTTCACGGCCGGCATTTTCCGGAGATATCCGGGTCTGATCCTGCGGAACAAATCTGGAAATTGAAAAATAGGGTAAACGGCAGATGGGCAGCTTTCATTTGAAAGGAGAGTTCCCCTCTCTGAGATACTTACAGGTGGGTGTCTGTAGAGGTATATGCCACATAAACAGAGCATTAGCGGAATAGTGAGAGATAAGAAAGAAGTGAGAGATAATTTTGTATGGAATCTTTATCTATCACTTGAATAATTACTTATATATGAGTGTGTTATGGCAAAAAGTGAGAGATAGTGAGAGATAAAAGCACTTTGTATATATAGTAGTACATCGCTCTGTGTAATCATGTACTTTTTCCGGATGGGGATATTCCGTAAATGGACATAGGTAAGCAGGTAACTTCTCTGAGCAGAGAGACAATGTGGTGTACAGGTATTCTTCTGCCGGAATGGAAAAGTCAGAGGTATCTTTCTGTTAATTCAATATTTTGAAGTAAATTTGCGCTCTTAAAATCAAAATGATATGGCAGCGAAACCCAGTATACCTAAAGGAACCCGTGACTTTTCGCCGGTAGAGATGGCGAAACGAAATTATATATTTAACACCATCCGTGAGGTGTATCACCTGTATGGTTTTCAGCAGATAGAGACTCCTTCTATGGAGATGCTTTCCACGCTCATGGGAAAGTATGGCGAGGAAGGGGATAAATTGCTTTTCAAGATACAGAATTCGGGAGATTATTTTTCGGGCATTACGGACGAAGAGTTGCTGAGCCGCAATGCGGCCCGCCTGGCGAGTAAATTTTGTGAGAAGGGACTCCGTTACGACCTGACGGTACCTTTTGCCCGGTATGTGGTGATGCACCGGGATGAGATCTCTTTCCCTTTCAAGCGCTATCAGATACAGCCTGTGTGGCGGGCAGACCGTCCTCAGAAAGGGCGTTACCGTGAATTTTATCAGTGTGATGCCGATGTGGTGGGAAGCGATTCGCTGTTGAATGAGGTAGAACTGATGCAGATCATTGATGCCGTGTTCACCCGTTTTCAGATACGGGTCTGTATCAAGATCAACAACCGGAAGATCCTGAGTGGTATCGCGGAGATCATCGGAGAGTCTGACAAGATCGTTGATATAACGGTGGCCATTGACAAATTAGATAAGATCGGGCTGGAGAATGTGAACGCGGAACTGGCATCTAAGGGAATATCTGAAGAAACCATCCGGCGGTTGCAGCCGATCCTTCTTTTGCAGGGGTCGAATGAGGAAAAACTGGCTACGCTGAAACGTGTACTGGCGGAGAGTGAGACCGGACTGAAAGGGGTGGAAGAGAGCGAATTTATTTTCAGCACCCTGGCCGGACTGGGCTTGCGGAACGCTGTGGAACTGGATCTTACACTTGCCCGTGGACTGAATTATTATACAGGAGCCATTTTTGAAGTGAAAGCATTAGATGTACAGATCGGCAGTATCACCGGCGGAGGGAGATATGACAATCTG
>JAJBTC010000024.1 GCA_020861095.1 Bacteroides sp. | reverse complement strand
CAATAAAAAGGGGCAGGCATTGGTACAAGTAGAAGCATATCTGAACCGGAAAAAGAAATATTTTTCTACCAAAATCTACTTACGACCGGATCAATGGGATCACAAAAGGAGAACAGTAAAAAACCATCCAAATGCGGAAGGAATAAATAGGATGTTGTATGAATTTGTTGCCGATCTGGAGAAAAAAGAGTTAGCACTTTGGCAACAAGGTAAACAAATTTCTCTGGATTTATTAAAAAGTTGTATACAAACCAATAGAGATACAACTTCTTTCATTCAGTTTTTAATAATGAAATCACCAATTCTTCGTTGAAAGAAAGTACGAAAAGAAACCATTTTTCAACTTTAAATCTACTTGCTGAATTTAAAAAAGAAATTCATTTTTCGGATTTGACTTTCGAGTTTATATCCTCTTTCGATTACCATCTTCAGGTTAAAGGGTATCATGCAAATACCATTGCCAAGCACATGAAACATCTGAAAAGACATATTAATATTGCTATCAATAAAGAATATATGGATATCGATAAATATGCTTTTAGAAAATATAAAATCAAATGTGTAGAAAACCATCATACTCATTTATCTCCTGAAGAACTCCAGAAATTAGAAAAACTTCATTTACAGGGCAAATATACAAGGCTCCAAAAAACACTGGATGCTTTTCTGTTTTGTTGTTATGCAGGATTAAGATATTCAGACTTTATTCATTTGAGTAAAGAAAACCTCATTGAGGTGAATAAAGAGATATGGCTTATTTACAAATCTGTTAAAACCCGAACAGAAGTTCGACTTCCTTTATACCTGCTTTTTGGAGGGAAAGGGGTTGAACTACTGAAAAAATACCAAAATAATTTAAGTGACTTTTTCACATTAAGAGATAATTCAAATGTAAATAAAGAATTGCTGGTACTTTCCAGTCTGACCGGACTTAAAAAAAGGATTTCTTTTCACACAGCAAGACATACGAATGCTACATTATTAATCTATAATGGGGTAAATATTACTACAGTACAAAAATTGCTTGGGCACAAAAGCGTTAAGACAACACAGGTGTACACTAATATTATGGATATAACTATAGTAAAAGACCTGGAAAGCTCAGCACAACTACTTAAAACTTAAGAATAATAATCTATATCATCCAGAAGGGAGTTTAGAACACATATGAAATAAATATCATTGTATATATATATGTATATGATATTTATTTTGTTTTCTGTTTAAAACCCTAAATATTAAGTTCTGCAAAGACTTTGCAGATTTCGTATATTGGAATGATTACCCAAGAAGTTACCATCAAGCCTAATATGAGAATTGTACTAAAGCCTGATGCTCATTTAATTGATGAGGTAATGGTCGTTGCTTATGGTACTGCGAAAAGATCTGCTTTTACCGGCTCCGCTTCAGTCGTAAAATCGGATGACATAGAAAAAATCCAGTCTTCAAATGCAATGAATGTATTGACCGGTAAAGTCGCTGGGGTACAATTAACCAATGCTTCGGGACAGCCTGGGACCACGACTCCGACAATCCGTGTGCGGGGTATCAGTTCTATCAATGCGAGTAATTCTCCTCTGATCGTATTGGATGGTGTTCCTTACGATGGAGACCTGAATAATATCAGTACACAGGACATTGAATCCATGACCGTATTGAAAGATGCTGCTTCCAATGCTTTATACGGAGCTCGCGGTGCCAATGGTGTGATCATCATCACAACTAAAAAAGGAGCGAGTGGTTCAGCAAAAGTCACTGTAGATGCCAAATGGGGAGCAAATACCAGGGCAACACAAGACTATAAAACCATTCAGAGTCCTGCACAATATTATGAAATGTATTATTCTGCACTGAATAATTATTTTACTGATGTTTTAAAGTATAATGCTGCGGATGCATAGATGCATATATACAGACCAATCAGAATTTGACAGCAAATAATGACTATGGCTTGGGATATAATGTATATTCTGTTCCAACGGGACAATATTTAATTGGCACGAATGGAAAGTTGAATCCTAATGCAACTCTTGGTAATGTGGTGACGTACAATGGTCAGGAATATCTGCTTACCCCGGATAATTGGCTAGATGAAGCTTATAAACGAAGTTTGCGCCAGGAATATACTGTGACAGCGAGTGCCGGTAATGATAAATCTTCTTTTTATGCCTCACTCAATTACCTCAAAAATGAGGGTATTGTTGCGAATTCAGATTTCGAACGTTTAACTGGTCGACTAAAAGCTGATTATCAGATTAAGCCCTGGTTGAAGATTGGAGCAAATATGGCTTATACTCACTATGAAATAAACTCCATGAGAACTACAGAAGATGGTTCCTCTGCCTCTTCGGGAAATGTTTTTGCAATTGCTACACGTATTGCCCCGATCTATCCTCTTTATATACGGGATGGACAGGGAAATATCATGTATGATAGTAATGGTATCAAAATGTACGACTATGGTGAAAAAGGAAACGCCGGCCTGGAACGCCCGTTTCTTGGAAATTCCAATGCGCTTTCGGATACCAGACTGAATACAAATAACGGTGAAGGAAATGCTTTCACATCTACTGGTTTTGCAGAAATCCGCTTTCTGGAAAATTTTAAATTTACGACTACTAATACTGCTACAGTAGATGAAACGCGTACAACCAGAGTGACTAATCCTTACTACGGTCAATATGCCTCTTCTAATGGTATCGTTTATAAATATAATGAACGTCGTTTTGCTTATAATTATCAGCAACTATTAAGTTATAATAATGACTTTGGCCGGCATCATGTGGATGCTGTATTGGGTCATGAGTATTATCGCTATAAGTATTACTATTTATATGCGAATAAGAATAATATGTTTGATCCGAATAATCATGAATTGGCCGGAGCTGTTGTGGATGGTTCCATGGATTCATACATTACTGATTACAACACAGAAGGTTACTTCTTCCGTGGTCAATATGATTATGACGAAAGATATTATGCTTCCATATCTTACCGCCGCGATGCTTCTTCGCGTTTTCACCCGGATAATCGCTGGGGTAATTTCTGGTCGGCAAGTGCAGCATGGAATATATCAAATGAGGATTGGTTCCAGATGGAATGGGTAGATATGTTGAAGATCAAAGCTTCTTATGGAGAGCAGGGAAACGATGGTATTGGTAATTACCGATATGTAAATACATATGACATTGTAAACTCTTCTGGTAATGCTGCCGCTGTTCCCAAGACTATGGGAAATAAAGACATAACCTGGGAAAAGGGAGGAAATTTCAATGCGGGAGTTGACTTTGAACTTTTCAGAAATCGTGTATCCGGTACTTTAGAGTATTTTTATCGCAAGACAAGTGATACGTTGTTCCCATTTACTCTTCCTCCTTCTTTTGGATATACCTCTTATATGGCAAATATTGGAGATATGCGTAATCAGGGTATCGAATTGGAATTGAATGTAACACCCATAAGAACCCGTGATCTGACCTGGGATATCCGTTTGAATCTGACTCACTATAAGAACAAGGTAACTTATTTGCCGGATGAAAGAAAAACAATGACTACTTCTGATGGATTAAATGGTTATTCAACTGGTAATTATTTCATTGGAGAGGGTATTCCTATGCATACATTCTACATTCCTAAATATGCAGGTGTAGATGAAAAGAGTGTTGCTTTGTATTACCGCGATGAAACAGATACCAATGGAAATGTGACAGGCCGTACCACTACTACTTCTTATTCGGATGCTACATATTATCTGTGTGGAACTGCTCTTCCTAAAGTATATGGTGGATTTGGAACATCATTGGATTATAAAGGATTTGATTTCTCTATTGATTTTTCATATCAGATTGGTGGTCAGGTATATGATAGTGATTATGCAAGTTATATGGCTTCTCCGACCAGTAGTAGCAAAGGCCGTGCTTTCCACGCCGATCAATTGAAAGCCTGGACACCAGAGAATACTTCTTCGAATATCCCACGTTTACAGTTTGGTGATTCGTATTCAGCTTCTGCTTCTGATCGTTTCCTTACGAATGCCTCTTATCTGAGTCTTCAGAATATCACAGCAGGATATACTTTGCCGGGACGTATTTGCCGGTATATGGGATTGGAAAAACTGCGTTTCTATATGGCTTGTGATAATGTGTGGTTATGGTCGAAACGTCAGGGACTGGATCCGCGTCAAAGCATTGACGGTACTTCCACTGCTTCTTACTATGCACCTATCCGTTCTATTTCGGGAGGTATCACACTTACATTCTAATTTGAAAACTATAGAAGAATTATGAAAAAGATAGCAATATATATATTAGGTATTTGTTATGCATCTTCAGTTTTACTGACAGGATGTATCGACGAGACTTTTCCCACAGATGTGGCTACGGGTGACCAGTTGGCCTCCTCGGCCAAAGCTACAGAAGCATTACTGTGGGCCATGCCAGCATTTGCAAATAACTTTAATTCACAAGGTACCGAAGCTCACTATGATTGGGGATATGGCTCCATTATGCATATTCGTGATGTAATGACGGAAGAATTTGCTGTGGCTTCCAGTAATTATGATCACTATACAAACTGGCATCAAAATCAAGCTTTGGGAGATAACTGGGCAAAAACCCAGTTTATCTGGAATTATTATTGGAAGTTTGTACAAACAGCTAATAATATGATACGTACCATAGATCCGGAAGAAGCGAATGATACCCAGTTAGGATATCTGGGAGCGGGTTATGGCTTTCGTGCCTTTCTCTATCTGGATATGGCTCAAATGTTTGAATTTCTGGAAAATGACGGTAAAAGTTCGGTGAATACTGCAGGAAATAATGTATTGAATCTAACTGTACCTATTGTTTCAGAAAATATTACGGAGGAAGAAGCGCGAAACAATCCCCGCGCAACACGTCAGGAAATGTATGATTTCATTTTATCTGATCTGCAAGCCGCAGAAGAATATATTCAATATTTGAATCGTGTTACAAAAACTCTTCCTGATCTCAGTGTGATATACGGACTCAGAGCGCGTTTGCATATGTGGGTAGGAGAATATGCGGATGCCAGAACCTATGCACGTAAAGCAATTGATACAGGAAACTATACTCCGACAAGTAAAGATCAATGGTTGAATACGACTACCGGTTTTAATGATTTGTCCACTTCTTCCTGGATGTGGGGATCGCAGATGCAATCAGAAGACGATGTGGTCCAGACGGGTATTCTAAACTGGACATCATGGTCATCTAATGAAACATCTTACGGATACGCAAGTGCCGGTGCATATAATCTGATAGATGCGAGATTCTACAATCAGATTTCTAACGATGACTTCCGGAAACTTTCCTGGAAAGCTCCCGAAGGAAGTGCTTTGGAGGGAAAAAATTCTTATACGGATCAGGCTTTGGGAGAAGGACTTCCTGAATATGCTTCTTTAAAATTCCGTCCTGGCTATGGGGATGTAGGAGAATCCACAGTGGGTTCTGCTTGTGCTTATCCTCTGATGCGTATTGAAGAAATGTATTTTATTGAAGCAGAAGCCGCTGCTCATTTGAATGCAACAGTGGGAACTCAACTGTTAGAGAATTTTATGAAAACTTATCGTTACAGTGGTTATGTATGTACAGCTTCCGGAACAGATGCAGTAGTAGATGAAATTTTCCTCCAGAAACGTATTGAATTGTGGGGAGAAGGTATTAGCTATTTTGATTATAAACGTCTGAATAAACCTGTAACACGTGGATATGTGGGTACAAATTTTGCTGATCTCAGCCGTTTCAATACAACTACTCGTCCGGCTTGGATGAATTTCTGTATTGTCAGAACTGAAGAGAATAACAATACTGCATTAGTCGGTTATAATAACCCGGATCCAAGTGATTGCTATACTCCATGGGTAAATAACTAATGTCATAAATACAAAGAATATGAAATCAATAAACAAAATATTTGCTATACTATCTGTAATATGCTTCTCCATCGCATTTACAGCATGTACCGAAGAGGCGAAATATACTCCGGCAGATGATCCGGCAAATGCACAGGTGTATTTCTCTAATATACTCTCACAAGTAGAGCTGGAGTCTGATAAAACTTCTTTTGAGATCGAGTTAAGACGTGTTGACGTATCGGAGGCTCTTACTGTAGATATAACTTCAACTATAGAAAGTCCTGATATTTTCAACTTCCCGGCCAGTGTTAGTTTTGCTGATGGGGAAGATATCGCAACCTTTACGATTGGTTATGATCCTACTCTACTGGAATATGATGATTTCAAGGAAATTACTTTAACTATAACTAATGAGGAACTTACCACTCCTTATGGTAAGGCTGAATATGAATTTAAAGCGGGGATACCTGCACCTTGGATAAGTTTAGGAGAGGCTACTTTCTCAGATACTTTCTTATTTGAGGATAAATACAATGTGGAACTTCAGCAGCATGCTCTGGATCCGAATCGCTATCGGTTAGTCGATCCTTACTCGGAAGGATTGGAAAAGGAAAATTTTACAACACGGGGTAACCAATCACCTTATGCTGAATTTACAATACTTCCTGCCGGCTCTGTTTATCAAGGAGTCACAACAACTGTGGAAGGGTTAGTTGTATATGATGATATTTGTACCGGATTTTATAATACTTCCAATGATTATAATGAGGATGTATATGTAATGCATCCCTCGCGTTTTACAAATTATGCCACAGAAAACTTCTGGGTATATAATATTGTAAAACAATGGTCTGAAGATGGAAAACCTGAAGTTGTACAGTTGGCTCCTTATTACTATATGTTTAATATAGGTGGCTGGCCTTATTACGATGCGGATGATATGATAACTATAGTATTCCCAGGTGTTGTTGTCGCCGATTATTCTGTGTCCGTGTCCTACTTAGGACGTTATACAGATACGTATGAAGAGGATTATGCTATAGCTAATGTCACTCTTGGAACCGATGTCTCTTATGCGAAAGTCGCACTGATAGAGGGACGGAACGCAGAAATTGGGATAGAAGGTATAGAAAATAGCAGTGTGGAGAGTATAGAGATCACATCCAGCGATAAAGTCTCTATTGCATGTAAAGAGTCTGGAGATTATACTTTCGTAGCAGTAACCTATGATGAAAACGGTGTGGCTAAAACTACGGCATCTGCTTCATTCAAATTTACATCCAGTCATGATAATGCAGAAACATGGACTTCGCTGGGTACAGCTCAATATACAGATGCATATGTAGGACCTGCTTATGGAGCACCTGCTTTAACATATGGGGTTGAGATCGAGGTAAGCGAACTAAGTCCGGGAAAGTTCCGTTTGGTAAATCCTTATGGAGAGATTTTCCCCTATAATGATCCTGGTGATTGGGATGACAGCAGAAATTACTATATAGAAATAAATGCTACGGATCCAGAAGGTGTTTATATAGAAATGCAGAGTACAGGATTGAATTGGGGAGAGGGTATGTTCTATGTATATAGTTTTGCTGCATTTAATATGGATAATGGTGATTCGTTAGAAAAAGTAAAAGCTGATGGGCTTTGTGGTAATTTCTCTAACGGGGTAATTACATTCCCTGTGGAATCACTTCTGTTTACATTTGAAGGTAGTACTTCTTTATATTATGCAAATAATAATGGTGAATTTAAAATTGTTTTGCCAGATGCCACAACTTCCGGTGCAACAATAAATGCTCGTTCAGTAACAACACGAGCGATTAGTAACAAAACTTTAAAGAAATCTTCAGTCGTTAAAATATATACCTTGAAAGTAAGCTCAGTAGCCACATTGGCTAATTAAATAGGCCTGTAAAACAAATGATAGAAGGTATCCCAAAGTGGATGCCTTCTTTTTTGTTAGTCCTATTTTAATTGATAATTATTTAGTTGATTGGAATAAATAATTAGCGGATATTTTGAGATTTTATTTCTTAGTGTTTGGTTCAACTAAAGAAAATAGTTTTCTTTGTAAATCTGTATTAAAAATTATACTTTAGGTGCTGATTCATTAATCATGGTAGATTAAAGTTATTTTCTAATAAAGAGAAAGTATTCTCTAACTAAGAATGATAAATGACTATGGTAGGCTTTTATTTTAAATCAAAAATACAATACAATGAAAAGTAGGATCGTTATTGGAGTAATTTGTTTATTCTTATTTAGTAGCTCCACACAAGCACAAGGTTTAAAAGCATTCAAACTGAAGAACGGATTGTCTGTATTTATCTGGGAAGATCCTTCTCAGAGCGATGTATACGGAGCAGTAGGTGTACGTGCCGGTTCGGTAGACGATCCGCAGGAATATACGGGATTGGCACACTATCTGGAGCATGTGATGTTCAAAGGCACCTCTCAGATCGGTGCTTTGGACTGGGAGCAGGAAAAAGATATGTATGCACAGATCATTACCAAATATGACGAAATGGCTGAAGAATCAGATCCGATCCGTAAGGAAGAGATCAATAAAGAGATTAACCGCTTGACTATTGAAGCAGGCAAGATCTCTTTACCTACTGAATATTCCAACTTGATCGAACACCTGGGTGGAACAGGGTTGAATGCCGGAACTATTTATGATTATACTGTTTACTATAATACTTTTCCTCCTTTTCAGATCAATAAATGGTTGGCTATTTCTTCGGAAAGATTTATAGATCCGGTATTCCGTAGTTTTCAGTCGGAATTGGAAACGGTATACGAAGAATATAATATGTATAAAGATCGTCCGGCATCTCTCATTAATGAATTTTTATTCGATAAAGCTTTTGAAGGCCATCCTTATTCACGTCCGGTTATCGGTTTAGGTGAACACCTGAAGAATCCCCGTCTGAGTAAGCTGATTGAGTTTTACAATACCTGGTACAGACCGGAAAATATGGTACTGATCCTGGTTGGTAATGTAGATGCGCAGCAAGTGAGTCGTCAGATCTCTGCCACCTTCGGACGATTGGAAGCCGGCGAATTGCCTGAACATGTAAATTATGGTGCAACACCCATTAAGGGACGCAAAACGTATAGTACCAAGATATCTCCTCAACCATCGGTTATTCTGGCGTTTAACGGGGTGCCAGCAGGTCACCCGGATGAAATACCGTTGGAAATATGCCTTAAACTTCTTCACAACAATACCAGTACCGGACTTTTGGATAAGCTGACGATGGACGGAGATCTGATGGGAGCCTATGCTTACCCATTGACATTGCGTCAGCAAGGGCGGATTGTATTGCAGGGGTATCCTTTGTACGATGAAAATCAGAAGCGCTTTGCCTCCAATAAATCTGTGGAAAGACGTTTGTTGAACAGTGTGGAAAAAATCCGTAACGGTGAATTTGAAAATCGGCTGATTGAATCTATTAAGATGGAAATGTGTCGTGAATATGACCTGGGACTTGAAACCAATGAAAGAATTGGAAGAATGTTGCTGGATGCTTTCATTAACGAGAGAGAACTGGAAGAGATTCTCGAATACAAAGAAATCGTTAAGAATGTATCTATGGATGATATTCAAAAAGTTGCTGCTACTTACCTGACCAATGATTATCTGGTTATCAATAACGAACGTGGCAAACCGGACAGAAAACACAGGATGCAGAAGCCCAGTTATGATCCAATAGTGCCTCCGGTGGGTCAGAGCTCATTATATTCCCAACAACTGAAAGCACTGCCTATTAATCAGATAGAAGTAGAACAGCCCAGTTTTGATGAAGTGCAGATAAAAACGATTAATGAGCGTTCCAAGCTGTATTATACTCCGAATCCGGAAAGCGAAATATTCTCTCTACGAATTAAATACGGGGTAGGTACAGACAAAATGCCTAAGCTTGGTTTTGCTGCTTCCCTGATGAATGACGCGGGAGTTATGGGACAATACGAACCTCATGAATTTAAATCCGTGCTTAGTCAGTTAGGCGCGACTCATTTTGTGTTTGCTACTGACAGTTACTTATATATAGATGTCAAAGGATATGAAGTCAACCTGGAAGAAGTTTGTCAATTAATAACCCGACAGATCTTAATGCCTAAATTGGATGAAAAACAACTTCGTAGCCTGAAAGGTAGTGAGTTGGGAGGCCGATCCACCCGTAAAGACAATCTGAATACTTTGACACGCGCATTATCTGAGTTTGTAATTTATCAGAATAATTCTTCGTATATCAACTCACTCACCGATAAAGAGGTCTATGACTTGCAGATCTCCGAATTGACAGGCGAAATAAACCGGGCTTCTCACTATGAAGCTGAAATCCATTATACTGGTAGTCTGGATTTTGATACAGTATATAACAAGTTGAGTAATTCCCTCCCTCTTATTGCCAACGAATTGACAACCACTTCACCGGAAGTAACAGAGCCTGCACCAGTAACTGAACATACTGTTTACTTCCTTCCTTATACAGATGCTTTACAGAGTAATATCTATTTTTATTTCCCGATGGACGATTATGACCATACACAGGACGTCACTATTGAGGCATTTACACAATATTTTGGAGGAGGATTCAATGGTTTGGTACTTAATGAGATCCGTGAAAAGAACTCCATGGCTTATACGGCTTACGGTTTGGTGCGTCGTCCTCCGATATCAGCAAAGAAGAATTATTTCATGGGATATATTGGTACACAGAATGATAAAGCGATAGATGCGATCCGTTTGTATAAACAGCTATTGTCTGATATGCCTGAATATCCTGAAAGAATGGACAATATAAAGAGCTATATGAGGCAGTTGCTGCTGACAGATAACCCTTCTGTACGTAACAAGAGTCAGGTCTATGAAAACATGAAGAAAAGAGGCTATCAGTCTTATCCTTCTGAAGTAAATATACCTGAGATTGAAGCTTTGAGTTTTGAAGACATTGTAAACTTCTACAAACAGAATATTCAGGGAAAGCCTATGGTGATCGGTATCATCGGAAATCCCAGGGATCTGGATGTAGATGCACTGAAAGAATTCGGAAAAGTAGTCAGGTTGGATATAAGAAAACTTTTCAATGATAAAGACAAAATGTTCTGATAAGGATTAGAAGAATCTATCCGGAGGTTAAGATCCTGCTTAAATTTCAAAACAAAATTTAAACTGCTTCTAATGTCCTTGTTACTTCTGTTCCGGTTTTATTACTGTAACGGAAGTGGCAGGGACTCTTTGTGGAACATTGGCCGGTGTTCCTCTGTTATCCATAAAGATAGTTTCTCAGGGTGTAGTTTATGTTTCAAGGGTTTTGATTCTATTTGTAAAATAGAAGATGTACCTTGGCATAGCTCAAACAAGTTTGGCTCTTCTCCCGGCTTTCACTATATTTGCAGAATATAGAATGCGCCTTGGTACAGTTTGAACCAGTTTGACTCTACTCTCGGCTTTCCATCTATTTGTATCGATCATATTTAATAGAATTGAATGAAAGAATTTATTATCTCCGACGCACAGGAAGAAACCGCTGTTCTGGTAGGGCTGATCACTCAGACCCAGGACGAGCGTAAGACGCATGAATACCTGGATGAACTGGCATTCCTGGCCGAAACGGCCGGAGCGGAAGTCGTAAAAACGTTTACTCAGAAACTTCCTATAGCCCATTCGGTGACCTATGTAGGAAAGGGTAAATTGCAGGAGATCAAAGAATATGTTTCCGAACATGAGATCGGAATGGTCATTTTTGACGATGAACTTTCCGCCAAGCAGATTCGCAATATAGAAGGTGAATTAAAAGTAAAGATACTCGACCGTACTTCACTGATCCTGGATATCTTTGCCATGCGTGCCCAGACAGCCAATGCCAAGACACAGGTAGAACTGGCTCAATATAAATACATGCTTCCCCGCCTGACACGCTTGTGGACCCACCTGGAACGTCAGGGAGGAGGTTCGGGAAGTGCACGTGGCGGTTCAGTGGGACTTCGCGGTCCGGGAGAGACTCAGCTCGAGATCGACCGACGTATCATTCTGAACCGGATGGCGTTATTGAAAGAACAACTGGCGCAAATTGACAGACAGAAAGCAACGCAACGGAAGAATCGCGGACGTATGATCCGCGTGGCATTGGTCGGTTATACCAATGTAGGAAAGTCTACCATTATGAACCTGCTTTCGAAAAGTGAAGTCCTTGCAGAGAACAAACTGTTTGCCACCCTTGACACCACTGTGCGGAAAGTGATTATAGACAACCTTCCCTTTCTGCTGTCTGATACGGTCGGATTTATCCGGAAACTCCCGACCGACCTGGTAGATTCCTTTAAATCGACCCTGGACGAAGTGCGTGAAGCCGATCTGCTTTTGCATGTAGTGGACATCTCACATCCCGGGTTTGAAGAACAGATTGAAGTAGTCAATAAGACACTGGCCGATATCGGAGGTTCCGGCAAACCGATGATCATTGTATTTAATAAAATTGATGCGTATACTTATATAGAAAAAGCAGCAGACGATCTTACCCCCCGAACCAAGGAAAACTTAACACTTCAGGAGCTGATGAATACGTGGATGGCTAAACTGGCAGATAATTGCCTCTTTATATCCGCGCGTGAGAAAATTCATATAGAAGAGTTGAAGAGAGCGGTGTATGAACGTGTGAAGGAGTTGCATGTTCAGCGTTTCCCCTATAATGATTTTCTCTATCAGCAATACGATGACGAAGAAGAATGATCTGTTGTGATTAGCAGATCGTGGTCAAATATGAAGATAGAATGATAAAAACTTACCGTAAACTGACTGAAGAAGAGATTCTTCAGTTGGAAAGTCAGTCGTGTCTGGCAGAAGATTGGGGGGCGGTGGAAGTTGCGGAAGGATTTGCACCTACGTATGTCCATCAAACACGTTTCTCAGGAGAGATCAAATTGGGGGTGTTCTGGGGGGAGTTTACTCTGCCCGGAGGTATTAAAAAACATTCCGGGATACATCATGTGACATTCCACAATGTAACTGTAGGGGATAACTGTTGCATTGAGAATGTCCAGAACTACATCGCCAATTATGTAATAGGTGATCACACATTTATCGAAAATGTAGATATGCTACTGGTCGATGGAAAATCTACATTCGGCAATGGGGTTGAAGTTGCGGTTCTCAACGAAACAGGAGGTCGGGAAGTTCTGATCAGTAACAAACTTTCTGCTCACCAGGCCTATATTCTGGCGCTCTATCGCCATCGTCCGCAGGTGATTGCCCGCATGAAGGAAATCACTGATTTCTATTGCAACAAATATGCTTCTTCCATAGGAACTATCGGTAATCATGTAACGATCATGAATACCGGTTCTATCCGGAATGTACGTATAGGCGACAATTGTCGCATTTGCGGAGCCTGCCGTCTGGAAAATGGTAGTATCAACAGCAATGAAGCCGCCCCTGTTCATATCGGCCATGGAGTGATCTGTGATGATTTCATTATCTCTTCCGGTTCACATGTGGACGATGGTACTATGCTTACACGTTGTTTCGTGGGGCAGGCCTGTAAACTGGGTCATAACTATTCTGCCTCCGACTCACTTTTTTTCAGTAATTGTCAGGGTGAGAACGGAGAAGCATGTGCTATTTTTGCCGGACCTTTTACTGTTACACACCATAAATCTACTCTACTGATCGCAGGCATGTTCTCTTTTATGAATGCGGGTTCGGGTTCCAATCAGAGCAATCATATGTATAAACTGGGACCGATCCATCAGGGCACGCTGGAAAGAGGGGCAAAAACCACTTCTGATTCTTATATTCTCTGGCCTGCCCGTGTAGGAGCCTTCTCTCTTGTCATGGGACGGCATGTCAATCATGCGGATACGTCTGATCTACCTTTTTCTTATCTGATAGAGCAAGGTAATACGACCTACCTGGTTCCGGGAGTCAACCTGCGTAGTGTGGGAACCATTCGTGATGCTCAGAAATGGCCGAAACGTGACAAACGAACCGATCCGAATAAACTGGATTATATCAATTATAACCTGCTTAGTCCCTATACAATCCAGAAAATGTTCAAAGGTGTCTCTATCCTGAAAGAACTGAGGCGGGTTTCCGGAGAAACTTCCGAACTTTATTCTTACCAGAGTGCCAAAATCAAAAATTCTTCTCTGCGTAAAGGAATACATTTTTATGAGACAGCTATTCATAAGTTTCTGGGAAATTCTCTGATCAAACGGTTGGAAGGTATAAATTTTCAGGATAATGAGGAAATACGACAATGTCTTCAGCCCGATACGGGAATAGGAACAGGAGAATGGGTGGATATCGCCGGACTGATCGCTCCGAAGAGTGAAATAGAGAAACTGATGGCGGGCATTGAGAAGGGGGAGATCAATCATCTGAAGCATATCAATGCATGTTTTGAGGAGATGCACTCCAACTATTACACCTATGAATGGACCTGGGCTTATCATAAGATCCAGGAGTTTTATGGTTATGATCCGGAAACGATCACCGCAAAAGATATCATAGCTATTGTCAATACCTGGAAAGATGCTGTGGTGGGACTGGATCGTTTGGTATATGAAGATGCGCGGAAGGAATTTTCTCTCTCTTCTATGACTGGTTTTGGAGCAGACGGATCGCATTCGGAGATGCGTCAGGATTTTGAACAGGTAAGGGGAGACTTTGAAAGCAATCCTTTTGTGACAGCGGTACTGAAACATATAGATGAAAAAACAGCGTTGGGTGAAGAACTTATCAATCGGATCGGACAGCTTGCATAGCATTTTTCTCTTTTAATAATGATATTTAGATAGCCAGACGACTCATCTGATAGTTTCGAAGATACTTTTTTATTGTCCTGAAAAGATATTTTCTTTTCAGGACAATTAACCAATAGCGAATGGAACATGTGAGATAAATCGTCTGGCTTTTTAATATGTGATGGTTAAAGATGAAAAGTCGGATTGTCTTCTACAACTTCAGAATTATATTATTAACTTTGCCTTACTAACTAACATTAATAAACAAGAATAAGATTATGGCAACACCTCCTTTCAAGTATCAGGAGCCATTCCCGATGGGACCGGATACTACGGAATATTATCTGCTTACCAAAGACTATGTCTCTGTAAGTGAATTTGAAGGAAAAGAGATCCTGAAGATCAATCAGGAGGGACTCACCGCAATGGCTAACGCAGCTTTCCGGGATGTCTCTTTTTTGCTCCGTCCTGAACATCAGCAAATGGTATCCAGGATACTGGATGATCCTGAGGCCAGTGAGAATGATAAATATGTGGCACTCACCTTCCTTCGTAATGCCGAAGTTTCAGCCAAAGGGAAATTACCTTTTTGCCAGGATACCGGAACAGCGATCATTATGGGCAAGAAAGGGCAACAGGTCTGGACAGATGGGAACGACGAAGAGGCCCTCTGTAAAGGTGTTTATAAAACTTATACAGAGGAGAATCTGCGCTATTCACAGAATGTAGCATTGGATATGTATAATGAGAAAAACACAGGCTGTAATTTACCTGCTCAGATCGATCTGTATGCTACACGCGGCGCCGAGTACAAGTTCCTTTGTATAGCCAAAGGAGGTGGGTCGGCCAATAAGACCTATCTCTATCAGGAGACTAAAGCTCTACTGAATCCGGACACACTGGTTCCTTTCCTGGTAGAGAAAATAAAATCTTTGGGTACTGCGGCTTGTCCTCCTTATCATATTGCTTTTGCGATCGGAGGTACATCCGCAGAAACTAACCTCAAGACAGCGAAATTAGCCTCTGCCAAGTATTATGATACTTTACCTACTGAAGGTAATGAGGGAGGACAGGCTTTCCGGGATATAGAACTCGAGAAGAAAGTACTTGAAGAGGCATATAAAATTGGCCTGGGAGCTCAATTCGGAGGAAAATATCTGGCTCATGATATCCGTATTGTCCGTTTGCCACGTCACGGAGCTTCCTGTCCGGTAGGTATGGGAGTATCTTGTTCGGCAGACCGCAATATCAAATGTAAGATCAATAAAGAAGGCATCTGGATCGAGAAGCTGGAAGAAAATCCGGGAAAATATATCCCTGAAGCACTGCGTCAGGCCGGTGAAGGAGAAGCCGTACGTATTGATCTGAATCAGCCTATGCAAGATATTCTGAAAGAGCTGAGCAAATACCCGGTGGCTACACGTCTTTCATTGAACGGGACTATCATTGTAGGGCGCGATATCGCTCATGCGAAACTGAAAGAACGGTTGGATCGTGGTGAGGGATTGCCTCAATATATCAAAGATCACCCGATCTATTATGCGGGTCCTGCTAAAACTCCGCAGGGAATGGCTTGTGGCTCTATGGGGCCGACAACAGCCGGACGTATGGACTCGTATGTCGATCTGTTCCAGAGCCAGGGAGGGAGCCTGGTCATGCTGGCCAAGGGCAACCGTAGCCAGCAGGTAACAGATGCCTGTAAAAAATACGGTGGTTTCTACTTAGGAAGCATCGGTGGCCCTGCAGCTATCCTGGCCCAGAATAATATCAAAAGCATCGAGTGTGTAGAATTTCCGGAATTGGGAATGGAAGCTATCTGGAAAATTGAAGTAGAAGACTTCCCGGCATTTATCCTGGTAGATGATAAGGGAAATGATTTCTTCAAACAATTAAAACCTACAGTATAATAAAAAGTAAGGTTTATAAAGAACTAACCCTTTTACTGACTTATGTATTATATATAGTCAAGTAAAAGGGTTTTTCTTTTTCTCATCCCTACTAAAAAGTTATAAGTGCAGGCAAACTCCCTTAATAACCATATCATAAATTCTGTTTTCCAGGATTAATTTAATTAACTTACTTTTAAAATAGATGTAGAATTCCAAAAATCATACATTCTTGTAATTAAAATTTAATTTTTCAATTATCTGATTTTAATGAAGGAATCTGTCGATAAAT
>JAJBTC010000143.1 GCA_020861095.1 Bacteroides sp. | reverse complement strand
ATATATATCATGTTATCAATCACATACAAAAGTGAGAGATAAAAATTACAGACATTTTATCTCTCACCTCTCTCTCATCTCTCACTTTTTCAGCTAACCTGTTCATTTTGTAACAAATAGCCAATATACCCCCTGACTGTGGTACCCTCTGGCAACGATGATACTTTCTGAAGCGGAACGATGCAACTGACATATCGCTGTGTGTTTCAGTTTTCCTGTGAGTGCCGGATTACCGGGATGGGTCATAAAGGAATGCTCTTCCGGATCAGTAAGCCATCGTCGGCAACCCTTTTTTCGTGCAGATGCGAAGAAGAAAAACGACCCCGTTTTTTCCTGCTCCAGACCTGGTACCGGATTTTCTCTGAGATCATAGATGGCAGACATCGTGGTTGCAGGATGAAAAGATGTACAGGTAAAGCAACAGGTGCTTTTCCTATGGATAGCAAATCCTGAAACTATGAAATTTTCTACGTCCCCCGGCCGGTGCCGACAGGCCCTGAGCGGGTGCCCATCGGCCCTGGCCCAGGGCCAATGGGCACTGCTTAGAAGACACAGAAAATTCCATAGACATGCTACTTCATCCCTCTGACAAATACACTAACGTTTTACGGAAAACAGCATATATACAACCTGTTATATAACATCTTAGAGAAAAGATAAAGATGAAAAGAGATTGTGTATCTTTGCTACCTGACTATAACCCTATATACTATGAATGTTTCTCTTATCCGGGAGGAAGGCGGACAGACTTTCCTCCGTACGTTATCCGTAGACAACTTAGTCAAACGCATCCGTGAAGGATCTGTCCCACGTCTTATCTCCCAACTCCGTGACGAGATTCTCCGGCTGTCTGCCGAAGATTCCTCTCATTACTCCCGAAAATTATCCCGCATGGTGGTATCCGGCTGTTTCCGCAAAGAGGCGGAAAAGGTGTATATGTATACCTACCAGGGAATAGTAGGTGTCAGCATAGATGCACCTGCGGGCGAACCGGAGATCCGCCTCATCCGCGACAAGCTGATCCTCCTGCCCCAGGCGCTGGCTGTATTTGCCGGCTCAGGCGGCCGTTCCGTAAAGATCTGGATCCGTTTTTGCCAGCCCGATGGCACCCTGCCCGATACGGAACCCGCCATCGGCATGTATCACGCGCATGCCTGCCGGTGGGTAGCGAATTTTATCCGCGGACAGTTGCAGGAATACCAGGTATGGGCACAGCCCGACCGGCCCGATTATGGCTATCGGCTGACGCACGACCCCGGACTGTACTACCAGCCGGACGCACTACCGATACGCATGCCACAGCCTATGGATATGCCGGACGACGGACAGGAAAATACTACGGCTACACCCGTACATTCCTCCCTGCAGAAGACACTACCGGATCATACTCCCCGGGAGACCCTCCTCGCACTTTTCGAAGCAGCCCTTACCCGGTCGTTGCAAGAGGCGGAAGACTATTATACCCGAGAGCAATGGAAAGAGCAGGATCTTTCTCCGTTGCTGACCACGCTGGCCCGCTACTGTTTCCGGTCGGGCATTCCGGAGGAGAACACAGTCAGGGAGATCCTCCATCATTTCTATCACAGGCTGAAGGAGGGGATCGTGCGGCAACTCGTAGGGAATGTATACCGGACCGAACGCTATTTCGGCCGGTATCCTGTCTTTCCGAAAAAGATGAGACTGTCTTTACAGATCGACGAGTTTATGAACCGGAGGTATCTTTTTCGTTTCAATACCATGACCAATCAGGTGGAATACCACCCGCGCACGAGGTATAAAACGGAGTTCCAGCCTGTTACGGAGCGGGTGCTCAACACCATATCGATGAATGCCCTGAACGAAGGGCTGGATCTCTGGGACAGGGACGTAAAGCGATGGCTTTACTCGGACCGCGTCAAGCTCTACAAACCCATGGAGGAGTATCTGTATACGCTACCCAGGTGGGACGGCACGGAACGGATCCGCGCACTGGCCGCCCGGATACCTTGCAGGCAGGCACATTGGGAGGAGTGTTTTCACCGGTGGTTCCTGAGTATGGTGGGACATTGGATGTGGCCCAATCCGGAGTATGCCAACGCGATCTCTCCCCTGATGGTGGGTCCGCAAGGTTGCGGCAAGTCGACCTTCTGCCGCAACTTGTTGCCACCGTCGCTGCGCTCTTACTATACCGACAGTATTGATCTGGGTAGCAAACGCGACGCGAAAACATACCTCCATCGTTTCGCACTGATCAATATGGATGAGTTTGACCAGGTCAGTCCGTCGCAACAGGGATTTGTAAAAAACCTGCTGCAAAAACCCAGTGTGGATGTCCGACTGGCCTATGAAAGCACGGTGAAGGAGGTACGACGGTATGCTTCGTTCATCGGCACCAGCAATCATACGGATCTGCTTACAGACCCGTCGGGTAGCCGGAGGTTTATCTGTATCGAGGTGACTGGCAAGATCGATAATCAATCTCCCATACACCATGCGCAGCTCTACGCGCAGGCCATACATGAACTGAATAAGGGAGCAACCTACTGGTTCAGTGCCCGGGAAGAGGCACAACTGATGGAGAGCAACCAGCTTTTCGAAGTGTCACCCGCTTCCGAACAATTGTTCTTCCAGTATTTTTCTCCGGCCCGGGAAGGCGAACCGTACGAGAAACTGCTGGCGGTGGAGATACTCACCCGCATCCGGCAACGAAGCAAAATACGGTTTTCTCCGTCGCACATCGTACACTTTGGCCGCATCCTGAAAAAACTGAAGATACCCAACAAAAAAACGAACCGGGGCGTTTGTTACTTCGTGAAAGAGAGAGAAGAGACAGAAGAATAAAAGGTTGCATGATCCGGGTCGCTCTGTATCGTTGCGCTGCTTCATTTGATTTTCTTATGGACATCGATTGGCATAGGGTTTGCTTGGATATAGCTATTTTTGTGTAGTTATTCTTTTTTTATTCAACTATCCACTCAAAAATCACTATCTTTGTGCATAACAATGATGAATGCAATATGGAAGAATTAGAACAATTAGGTATAATACCGGTGGACTATGCAGTTCTACGTTCCCTGTTTTCCGATTATCGTTCTCCCCGCAACAAAATTGCGAATCTCGAACAAGCAGGAAAGATAATCCGATTAAAAAGAGGAATATATGTGGTATCTCCAAAAGTAACTCATCAGTTGTTATCCATAGAACTGATTGCTAATCACATCTATGGTCCGTCTTATGTCTCCATGGAGAGTGCACTGCGCTATTACGGATTAATTCCGGAACAAGTATATACGGTTCGTTCTTTAACTACCAACCGTTCCCAGAGTTATGAAAACCCGATTGGTCGTTTTGACTATGTAACGGCCAATGATGCTTATTATTCCATAGGTATAAAACAACAGACAGTAGAGAATAAATATACGTTTCTGATAGCTACTCCGGAAAAGGCATTATGCGATATGATTGTCACAACACCACAGTTACGGATTCAATCAGAAAAAGCATTAGTAGCCTACCTGAAAGAAGATTTGCGGTTTGATATGTCCGGCTTAGATCAGATGGATACGGATATTCTTAAAGCGTGTATAGAGACCGGAAAGAAAAAAGAAATGTTGAAATTCTTATTAAAATTCTCAGAATCATGAATCGGAGATCGACCCCAGTCCATATATTCGAACAAATGCTCTCAAGATACGAGATAAAGACGAATGAACAAAAGAGAAATGCTTCACACGAGGTAATGCAGGAAATCACCCTTGCCGGATTGTATCGTGGAGGTTTTTTCGATAAAGCTGCTTTTTATGGAGGTACTTGCCTGAGAATCTTTCACGAACTACCCCGATTCAGCGAAGATATGGATTTTTCTCTTATCGGGAAAGAGGAAGCCTTTGATTTGGAGAGCTATTTCCCTTCCATTATTGAAGAATTCAAAGCTGCAGGACGTGATATTGTTATTACCCGAAAAGAGAAAAAGAAAGATACACATGTTGAATCCGCTTTTTTGAAAGACAACACAGCAATATATGATGTTCAGTTTAAGACCGAAAAAGATCTGAAAATCAAAATAGAGGTTGATATCGACCCTCCTCCTGGTTTTACCACAGAACAAAAATTGTCATTGATGCCCTTTTCGTTTATGACCCGCTGTTTTACATTACCGGATTTATATGCCGGGAAAATGCACGCATTGTTATTCCGAAATTGGAAAACCCGGGTAAAAGGCCGGGACTGGTATGATTTTGAGTGGTATATCCGCCACAATGTTCCCTTGGATTTTGCTCATTTGCAAGTCAGAACCCAAGAGTTTAATGGCATGGATCTGGATAAAGCAAGGTTTGTCCGTATGTTGAAAGAAAGATTATCTTCTACAGATATGAATGGGGTAAAACGTGATGTACTCCCATTCATACAAAATCCCAAAGAATTGGATATCTGGTCAAATGATTATTTTCTTCAATTAGCCGATAGAATGAAGTTCTTGTAAGAAGCTTTCGTTTTTTAGAGGAAGTCCTGCCTATCCGGATCCGAACGATAAAAGCAAATAGTTAAACAAAAAAGTGAGAGATAAAATGTATAGAACTTTTATCTCTCACTTTATATTTACCTCGTGTTTAACCTCTTATCTCAAAAAGTGAGAGATGTGAGAGATAAAACACGTTTTTTCCTTGTAGTGTGGATCAGAACTCCGCGTTGCGGGGTGTCCGTGGGAAGGGGATCACGTCGCGGATGTTGGACATACCCGTCACAAACAACAACAGGCGTTCGAAGCCCATGCCAAATCCGGAGTGCGGACAGGTACCGAACTTACGGGTATCGAGATACCACCACATGTCTTTCATGGGGATGTTCATCTCCTGGATACGGGTCATTAGCTTGTTGTAATCTGCTTCACGTTCGGAACCACCGATGATCTCACCGATCTTGGGGAAGAGCACATCCATGGCACGTACGGTTTTTCCGTCTTCGTTCTGTTTCATGTAGAACGATTTGATCTCTTTCGGGTAGTCGGTCAGGATCACCGGACGTTTGAAGTGTTCTTCTACTAAGTAGCGTTCGTGCTCGGAAGCCAGGTCGGCCCCCCAGTAGACCGGGAATTCAAACGCGCGTCCGCCTGCTACCGCTTCTTCCAGGATACGGATGCCCTCGGTATAGGTGAGGCGTACAAAGCTATCTTTCAATACTCCCTGCAGGCGTTCGATCAGTCCTTTGTCGAACATGTTGTTGAGGAAGGTGATATCGTCCATGCAATGATCCAGTGCCCACTGTACGCAGTATTTGATAAAGTCCTCGGCCAGATCCATGTTCTCCCCGATCTCATTGAAAGCTACTTCGGGCTCCACCATCCAGAACTCTGCCAGGTGGCGGGGCGTATTGGAATTTTCGGCACGGAAGGTAGGACCGAATGTATAGATAGCCCCCAATGCCGTAGCTGCCAGTTCACCTTCCAGCTGACCGGATACAGTGAGGCTCGTCTGCCTGCCGAAGAAATCATCGTCATACAGGATCGAACCGTTCTCGTCTTTCTTCAGATCGTAGAGGTTCAGCGTGGTCACCTGGAACATCTGACCGGCTCCTTCACAATCGGAAGCGGTGATCAGGGGGGTATGGAAATTGAAGAATCCTCTTTCGTGGAAGAATTGATGGATGGCCATCGACATGTGATGGCTGATACGGAACACCGCGCCAAAGGTATTGGTACGCGGACGCAGGTGAGCGACCTCCCGGAGGAATTCCAGCGAGTGACCTTTCTTCTGCAACGGGTAGGTATTGTCGCAGGTACCCAGTACTTGTATCTCCGTAGCCTGGATCTCCGCGTTCTGCCCCGCGCCCGGAGACTCGGTCAGGATACCATTCACACTCAGACAGGCACCTGTAGTGATCTGTTTGAGCATCTCTTCGTCGAATGTTTCCAGATCCACGACGATCTGTACATTATGTATGGTAGAACCGTCATTCAGGGCGATAAAGTTCACCTGCTTGCTACCACGGCGGGTACGTACCCATCCTTTCACGTTGACGGTGGCGCCGAAGTCCGTCCGGCGGAGTACGTCAACCACTTTTGTTCTACTGATCTTTTCCATTTTTTATTCACATTTTTGTTCCCATAGATGTATGGAGCTGCAAATTTACGATTTACGTTTGAAATAACAGGCATCTTTTCTTACTCAAGCCACGAACAGGGATAAAAAATCCATCCGGAAGACGTTACCCTGTAAATAATAAATAATTTGTTAACTTTGTTTCAACCTTCAGTCAACACATACATCCGATAAACCGTAAATCTATGTACACGACCACTTTCTCATCGGGCAGAAAATCTGCCTGGGCTTTCTTTCTCTTGTGTATGGCATATGGCAACATACAAGTTGCGGCTCAGAAAAGCTCCCTAGAGCCTTTACTGGGTCAATTAGACAAAGCCATACAGCAGGAGAAAGAATATACTTTGATCAAAGAACACCGGATCTCGGAACTGAAGAATGTTCTGCGTGGAGCTCATGTAGCTGACTCCGCACGATATATGATCTACCGCAGTCTGACGGAAGAATACGAAACCTACCTCTGTGATTCTGCCACTTTGTATGCCCGGAAAAGCTTAGAGACGGCCCGGAACTCTTCCGACGCGGCCGGGGTGGCGGAAAGTAAAGTGTTGCTGGCAGGGGTCCGGGGCAAAGCGGGAATGTTTAACGAAGCGATAGAGATCTTACAGTCTGTCCGTAAACAGGACCTTCCGCCGGAACTGCTCATCAGGTATTACAAAACCTATTGGGAGACGTATGTCTACTGGCTGGAATATCAGGAGGGAAACGATATAGCGGACCTGACCCGGAACCGGGACAGGTATCAGGACTCTTTATTGAGTGTACTGACCGAAGGTACCTACGCATACGCTGCCGGGTATGCCACCTACCTGATCGAGAAAAAAGAATTCCACAAGGCCGGAGAGATCCTGTTTGCTTATATGGATACCTGTGATCCGGGTACCAGAGAGTATTCGATCCTGACTTCCTTAGCCGCCTATATGTACAGGAAACAAAACGATACGGAGAAGCAGAAAGAATACCTGGCACGGTCTGCCCTCTCCGATATCAAAGGGGCGATCAAAGAAAATATCTCTTTACGGACCCTGGCGCTGCGTATGTTCGAAGAGGGAGACATAGCACGTGCCAACCGGTATATCAAAAAAAGTATGGAAGATGCCAACTTCTACAACGCGCGGCTGAGAAACATACAGACGGGTCGGTTCCTGCCGCTGATAGATAAGGTATACGAAGCGGAACGGGAAAGACAGCAGCGGAAGCTGACATTGCTGCTGGGAATCGTGAGCCTGTTGTCTTTCGTTCTGATCTTTACTATCTTTTTATTATCGGACCGGATGAAAAAGCTGTCCCGTGCCAAAGAAGAGATCAGTACATTCAACCGGGAGTTGAACGAACTGAATGTCAACCTGAAAAAAGCCAATTTCATCAAAGAGCAGTTTATCGGCAGTTTCCTGCAGATGTGTACGGACTATATCGGGAAACTGAATCACCTGAAATCTACCATACACCGCAAAGTAAAAGCCGGACAGATCGGTGATATACTGAAACTCACCTCTTCGCCGGAAGATGCTTCCCGGGAAGCCAGAGAGCTTTACAGCAACTTTGATAAAACATTCCTGGCTATCTATCCCGATTTTGTACAGGAGGTGAACAACCTGTTGCAGGAAGAAAAACGCTATCCTGTAAAAGCAGATAAGACCCTGAACCATGAGTTAAGGGTATTTGCACTGGTCAAACTGGGTATTACCGATAGCCAGCAGATCGCTACATTCCTGAACTATTCCCTGCGGACGGTATATAATTACCGGAGTAAGGTAAAATCAAAAGCGATCCGTCCGGAAGAAGATTTCGAAGAAAAAATAAAAAACACGGGTATCTGAGCAGGTGAGCAGTTTACAGAGAGGGGGACGATGAACCCTAATTTCTGCCTTGTACAGCCGCATCGTGGCGATGCGGTCATAGACCCGTGAAGAAATACCTCCGTTTATACATACGTTTTTATCAGGTTAACAGGTATCATATATTGTAGAATACATCGCATATCGTAGAATGGATCCCATATCATACGATGTATCTGACGTGCCTACAGCACTACAGATCCATCGTAAACCGGATCATTGATAAAGGGAGTACCATATAAAAAAGGATACCTACAAATAAAATGGAATGTCCTGGAAACCGGATATTTATAAATAAAATATATGGTAAACAGGATACCTGGTAAATGGAATGCCAGCAAACCGGATACCTGGTAAACGAAACATATGGTAAACAGAATACTTTGTATACGAATTATCCTGTAAAGAGGATATACTTTGTATGGAATATCAGGAGGTTCCTGATACCCTATCTGCATCAAAAAAGAATCTTGCCGATACGGACATAGAATGGAGTTACAAAATAAGATGAGTTTATTGGATAGGGTTTTCCAGTCACAAAGAAACCCTATGCCAAACACCCTGCCTGAAAACCTTATCGTTCTTACCTCAAGGTTTAACCCTAAAGCAGAACCGACAGGGTCTTCCGCCCATTCAGAGTAATTCCCATACATCCTAACGAACTTATGTATAAACAGCAGTGTTTCCGCGCGGGCTATGTACCTGTCGCTGCTACGCGGCTGAACCCACGATCTATTTTTCCGTTTTTCTGATAGATTTCTCCTGTCTTTCCGTTTTTTCCACAGAGACCTTACTATGTAGTTACTTCAAGCCTTTTCGTGATGTACAGACAAAACACTCAGGATCTGTAATATATCTATAGGGGCATTCCAGAAAAAGTTACCTCAGGGTTACCCCGGATGCGGCTCCGCACAAAAAACGGATACATTTGCCGCAAGGGTCAGACCCCGGCAAAACACTATCTAATTTAAACGAATACACACATGAAAAAGATCCCAACATCTCAGACACCTTTCAGGGTGCTCTCTCTTCTCGCGATCTTCTTGTCTGTCTCTATGCTGCATGCGCAGGAAAGAACCGTGAACGGAGTGGTCACAGACACCACCGGCGAAACATTGATCGGAGCCAGCGTACGGGTAAAAGGTACGCCCCACGGTACGGTCACCGACCTGGAAGGGGCATTCACTCTCAATCAGGTCCCGGAGAACGCAGTGATCGTCGTCTCCTTCATGGGATATCTCTCCCGGGAAATCCCTTACACCGGCCAGAGCCACTTGCAGGTAGTATTAACAGACAATACGGAACTGCTGGATGAGGTAGTAGTGATTGGCTACGGCTCCCTGGACAGGAAAGAGCTTTCGAGCTCCATCGTACAGGTCAACCGGGCCGACTTCCAGCAGGGAGCGGTGGGAAATCCGATGGAACTGATCACAGGCAGAGTAGCCGGACTGAATGCCGTGAATACCTCTCCTGCCAATCCCAACAGCGGCTCTTCCCTGCAGATACGCGGAGCCACTTCCCTGTCGGCCTCCAACTCTCCGCTGATCGTGATAGACGGTATTGTAGGAGCAGACATGCGCAACCTCTCTTCGCAGGATATCGAATCGATGACCGTGCTCAAAGACGGTGCCTCTGCCGCGATCTATGGCACACGGGGCGCAAATGGGGTGATCCTCATCACCACCCGCAAAGGCAGTGGGGCGGCAGGCACCCATAAGGTGATGTACGACGGTTGGTTCGGGATGAACATAGAAACGTTCAAGCCCCGTGTGCTGACGGCCGATGAATTCCGCGCGTACGAACGCGGATACGATTACGACTTCTCTACCGACTGGTCGAAAGAGATCCGGCGGGATCTGTCGTACGATACCAATCATTATATCTCTGTCGACAGTTCTACGCAGAACGGAAGCTATGGTGTTTCTTTCAATTACAAGAAGGCGACCGGACTGGATATAGCCAGCGCCCGCGAAGAGTATGGGGCCCGGTTCACCCAGGCACAACGGTTGATGAGCGGATTCATGGAGATCAACAGTTCGCTGTTTGCCCGTAAGGTGAAAGAGGAATGGGGAGAAGACGGACAGTTTGGCAACGCCTACTACATCAACCCGACCATGCCTGTGTATAACGAAGACGGCTCTTTCTATCATCCGGCTTCGCCTACGGGAGCACGCAATCCGGTAGAGCAACTGACCGATGTAACGCGTGGTGGCAACCGTGTATACCTGCTGGGAAGCGTGGAGGCAAAACTGAATCTGCTGAGTACCCGGCATCACACCCTGAATACCGCGCTTACGTATGCGCACCAGTACAACGACCTGAACCAGCACGAATATTCTCCTTCTACTACCGCGGAATCGGAGCAGAACAACTACGCCGGACGCGCCAGACTGCAAGACCAAAAATGGTGGTACTCCCAGGTAGAATGGATCACCCATTACACGTTCCATACAGACGGACACATCCTCCGGTTTATGGGAGGCTATTCTTACAAAGAGGACCACTATGAGAATCGGGAAATGGAGAACAGAGATTTTCCTTTCGACAGCACGCTGTGGCACGACATCAGTACGGGAAGCTACCTGAACGACGGAAATGCTACCATGGGAACCCACAAAACACTGTCTAAGCTCATCGGGGTATTCGGACGTGTAAACTACAACTGGAACGATCTGCTCATGGCCTCTGCCTCGCTGCGGTACGAGGGTTCTACCAAATTTGGTCCGGATGCCAAATGGGGGTATTTCCCGGCGGCTTCGCTGGCCTGGGAACTGGCGAATATGTCTTTCCTGAGCGGTCAGCGATCGTGGCTCCGGAGCCTGAAACCACGGATCTCGTATGGGGTGACCGGACGTTCCGACTTTGATCCTTACAAATCACAGTCGACCTACAGCGCGGCGGTCAGCGGATCGACCAATCATTCCTACCTGCTCGACGGAAGCTGGGTACAAGGCTACAAACCCAGCCGGAATGCCAATCCGGACCTCTCCTGGGAAAAAGGGATTACCACCAACGTAGGGATAGATTTTGAGGTATCCGGAAAGGTAAGAGGATCGCTGGAATATTTCGATCGCCGCTCCAAAGACCTGCTGTATACCTACACGGCTCCCCAGCCTCCGATGATCTATACGGATATCTTAGTGAACGTAGGAACTACAGTGAATACGGGATTTGAAATGACCCTGAACGCGGATGTGATAGCCAACAAAGACTTCGGATGGAATACGGGAATCATCTATTCTACCGGGCAGACGAAACTGAAAAAGCTCTCCAACGACCTGTACGAGAAATCCTACATCGAACTCTACGGTACGGGTACCGGCAATTCGGTCTACCTGTTCCGTGTGGAAGAAGGAGGGAAAGTGGGCAACTTCTACGGCTATGAGCATGCGGGTATCGATGATGAGGGCTATCTGCTGATCTACAACAAAGACGGGGAGGCCATCCGCAAAGGCTCGGAACAGAACGAGGACAAACGCGTCATCGGCAACGGTGCACCCAGGCATTTCCT
Source organism: Bacteroides sp. (assembly GCA_020861095.1). Taxonomy (GTDB): domain Bacteria; phylum Bacteroidota; class Bacteroidia; order Bacteroidales; family Bacteroidaceae; genus Bacteroides. The sequence continues at coordinate 5,448 of JAJBTC010000143.1, read as the reverse complement.
CTCCTGGAGCAACTCTTTCTATTATAAGAATTTTGATCTGAGTATCTTTTTCAGGGGAGCTTTCGGTTTTGATATCATGAACAGGCAACGGTACAGCATGGGTACCATTGCTTCGGGAAATGCGAATGTATTGCTTTCGGCCTACACTACCTACGGAGAGGTGACCAAAGATGCCGGAATGGTCTCTTCCTGGTACCTGGAAAACGGGAATTATTTCAAACTGGAGAATGTATCGCTCGGCTATACGCTCCCGATGAAGAACAAGCTGGAAAACAAGTTCATCGAACGCATCCGTGTGTATGCGGCTGCGAAAAATGTATGGGTACTCAGCGGTTATTCCGGCAACGATCCGTCGCTGGTGTCTGTGAATGGCCTGACACCGGGAGTAGACAGTGGGGGCAACTACCCTTCCGCGGCACAGGTTAGCTTCGGACTGACGATTAACTTTAAATAACGACTCATTTCAAAAACGAAAGATATGAAACAGATAAGAAATACAGTACTGGCCATCGGATGGATGCTGGTATCGCATGCCTGCTTTGACCTTACGGAGGAAGTATTCAGCGACCTGGACTCCCATTTATACTACGAGAATGAAGGGAGTATCCAGGGGGTGATCTCCGAGATCTACTATTGCAGCTTCAACAAGTACAACGATAGTTTCTGGTACTTACAGGAGTTCTCTGCCGACCAGGTCAACTGGAGATCCTGGAACAATGGATTGTGGGGTTACAGCGAAGGAAAACGGCTGATGATCTCTACGCAGAACTGGACGTCGGAAGCCTCCCTGATCAGAGAGGCCTGGGAAAAGGCATGGGAAGCCATCGGGCTATGCAACAGCGCGCTGGATGATTTTGAGCAATTAGACCCGGCGCAACTGAATATGACCGCTGAGAAGCTGGAAGCGTACAAAGCGGAGGTAAGGACCCTGCGTGCGTGGGACTATTACAGAATATATGAGGTGTGGGGCGGTGCACTGCCGCTGTCTACTTCGATCACTGCCGAACTGCCCGGCTCGGCAGATCCGGACTTTGAGAAAGGGTGCCAGGTGATCTACGATTTCCTGATCCGGGAATTGGATGAGTCGCTGAACGCGCTGCCCGTTAAGTCTGTCAACCGGATGAACCAGGCGATGAACCGGATGCTCAAGGCGCGTTTGCTGATCAACTCGGAGGTCTTTACCAACGAGCCCCGTTTTACCGAATGCGGGGAGTTGTGCCAGGAGATCCTGGACGGCAGATACGGAGACTATGCTGTGGCTGCCGATCACCGGGAGGTGGTGGGCCCGGGCAACCATACCTGCGACGAGGTGATCATGGCTTTCGCGTGTGATGCCAGCCACATGAACGCGAGCAACCTGAGAAATATGCCTTTCCTGCCTTACAACGGAACCTTTTTTCTGTATACGACACCTTTCGATGTGGATGGCGACGGCTGGAACTCGGTATGTCTTTCTCCTTCTTACGACAATTCGGCCTCTATCTACGACGGAGGAACACCGAGATGCTTCCTGGACCCTCCTTACAACGATAAATTAGGGGCTGTATACGAGCGTTTTCACGACAAGGATATCCGCAAAAGCAACTTTGTGTTTGACTTTGCGACAAATACCTGGAGCGGATGGTTCCTGCGCGGAGAGATCAGAGCCGATTACGGTACAGGTGAACCTCTGACAGATACCGTGGAGCGCGACGGAGAGCCGCTGATCCTGACAGACCAGGTAGGACCCTTTGCCGTACAGGGACAAGGCACTTCCAGGGAACTGGAGGATGTGATGTCTCCCCGGTGGGGAGAATCTGTATCGGGAGTCAGACTGATCAAATATCCCATCCTTCCTTCTGCCAGCGGTATGGACTTCCGCGAACCGGATGAAGTGGAGTTCCGGATCACAGAGGCTGTTTTTATGCTTGCCGAGTGTAAAATGAGAGCGGGTGATGCCGACGGAGCGAAAGAACTGGTGAACAGTGTGCGCCGGCGGTATTTCTCACCGGAAGACTGGCCGGCGGTAAAGGATGATCCGGGACGGATACATACCGCATTTGACATGGACTGGATGCTGGATCAGTGGGGACAGGAATTCCTGTGTGAAGGTTACAGACGCCGTACCGACCTGCGTCGCTTTGATAAGTTTACACAGGGGCAATGGTGGTTCTTCGGAAGGGCGACTGACGACGGATTCACTTACCCGGCCCGACGCGACCGGAAATACGAATGGTTCCCCTTGCCGGAAATAGCACTGAGTTCGAATCCGAACCTGACACAGAATCCGGATTATTAAAAATGCGGCAGATCCGGATTCGGATAAACCGTTGTAGCTTGCTCCTGCCTGTGAGATCATAGGATCGGGAGCAAGCTATAGGTGTATATGAAAACAAAGTAGTAGGGCACAGCGAAGTACTATGTTGCATGGCTCTTTACAAAACCTGCCTGATCTGAAATGCCGGAGTTTTACAAGAAAGAATACATAAAAAGAATCTCATTGAGGATCGGACTATTCCTGCAATTTCTATTTCATTATACAAAATAATATACTTTTCCTTACTTTAAAATTTACTTTTCCAATACTTTATACAACAACCAAACTTTTAATCATTAAATAATTAAGACATAATTTGGACGGAAAACTATTTACTTTTACAACTACTTTCGTAAACAATTCCCTATACTCACAGTTACCTTTGTTCAAAACTTGTTTTTGGGTTTTATTATCTTAATATTAACTTATTGAAATCAACACAAGTATGAACAACAAAATGAACAAAAAATTCTACTTCCTGCTACTTGCTCTTTTCACCTCCTTCAGTTTATCTGCCCAATTTGATGTCAGACCTGTTACTGAAAAGAAAGCAGCTACGAATCCGCTGGATGATGTGGCATTAACTTATATTTTTGATAAGAGTGCTTTGCCTGAGATCCGACTGGATATCACGGAAGATCAGTGGAATGAATTGTTGCTGGCGTATGACCAGGATTCTAATACGAATTATTATATCAAGGGAGATTTTACTTTTACCAAGAACAGTGTAGTTACTTCCATTCCGGAAGTGGGTATCCGTCTGAGAGGAAATACCAGCCGCAGACGGCCGGAAGGTGCTACGGGTGAATTGCATAACCCTGAAAACCCCGACTGGCACCATGCCAGCTTTACCATAAACTTCACCAAATACAACGATGATACCACTTTCATGGATGAAGAAAAGCTGATCCTGAAATGGGCCAAAGACGACTCTACTTATGTGCGCGAAACATACAGCTACGATCTGTTCAAACAATACGAACTGTATGTAACGCCTTTTACCAGTTATACGCGTCTGACGATCAACATCATCGGAGATCCGAAACCGGCTTATTACGGTGTGTATGAACTGATCGAACAGGTGGATGATATTTTCCTGTCTAAACGGACGGAGGTGTTCGGAGATGCGAAAGGCTATCTGTGGAAAAACAATTACGGCGGTACGCTGGCCGATCCGGATACCCTCAATATGGGTGTAGATACGGATGACCAGGAATTTATTTACGATCTGCAAACTCACAAAAAACAGATCTCAGCCGCAAGAGCGCAGCTATCCCAGTTCATTACGGATTTCAATACAAAGGAGGGGACTGAATTCCAGACCTGGCTGGAAAGTACACTGGATGTAGAACTCCTGCTGAAAACGTACGCGGTGAATGTGATGGTAGGTAACTGGGACGATTACTGGGTGAATAAGAACAACTATTATATCTACTTCAACAAAGACGATGGTAAGTTCTTTTTCATCCCCTGGGATCTGGACAATAGCATGGGAACATCTTCTATCCTGGAAGATTCGGGACGTCAGGATGTATTGAACTGGGGGAATGCGGAGCATCCGCTCATCCAGAAGATCATCTCTTTCCCGGAATACCAGACGATCTATCTGAATGCTTTGTATGAACTGGCCGATCCGGATAAAGATTTGTTCTATTACGAAAAGAGTATTGCCCGCATCAAAACATGGCAGGATCTGATCCGTGATTATGTAGACAATGATACGAATGAAGATACCAAGCTGGGTGATGCTCCGGCCTGGTGGGGCAATCAACCTGAATACCGGTTGCTGACTACACCCAATAATTACTTCCAGGTGAAGGTAGAGAGTCTTCCTGCAAGACCTTAAACAGATCCGGATCATCGATTGTAGAAAGAGATAAGGAGCTGACAAAAGATCAGCTCCTTGTTTTTTTGTTATATACCTCGTACGTGTGATCGGTAAAGAACGTACCAGACGCGTACCCATGTATACCTGCGGTACTCTTTTTCGTCCATGATCCGCAATTCAGGGTAATGTTGAGCGCCTGTACAGGTAGGGTGCTCAGTATTTTCATTAATTAGCTTATAAAATATTTATTATCAACGTAGTACATTTATCTATACTGATTTATCGGGTAATGTATATGTAGAGAATCTACGGTTTAATTATGGACCTGTACCGTGCAAAGGCACACACTTGTGTTGGACGTACATCGCGGAGACGCACGCCGTGCGTCTCTACAGGTGGATGAGCACATTGATGTATTTACATGATATCAGGATATTTACACGATGTGAGGGTATTTACATGGTGTTGAGGTATTTATACGATGATGGATTTACACGATGTTGGATTTACACGATGTTGGGGTATTTGTAGTCTCCATCGTATACCGTACATCCTCAGTGCTCCTTCGCAGGAACGATCAGATACAGAGATCGTCACCGAAGGGAACCCATCGTAAATCCGCCTGCCTCTCTGATAGAAATGTCCAATCTACTTGTAGAAACGCAAAGAGATTGACGATTACTCCCTTCGGTCATGACCCATTCTTTGATAATTAACACTAAGGAACGTTGGACGATTGACGATGTACGATTGAAATTACAGAAAGGATATGTTTGTAAATCCCTATGCGTACCAGTTTATATGCAAACATACGAGACGCAAAGAGATTTACGATTGGACGAACCAGCGGTCGACGCAGTCCATCGAAGATCGGCGTAGCCAACCAGACGGTCAGGAAAGCTGATTACGATGGAAAATATAGGATATCATACACTTGTAGAGACGCATATTTGCGTCTGAGCACACCGAATGGGAATGCATAAATCATGCAAGATTCATTTTTTGTTAAACCCGCACCGCGGAGACACCCACTCCTGGGTTAGACGTACATCGCGGAGACGTACGCTCCGGGGTTGGACCTGTTGTAGAGATGCAAATATGCAGTGGTGTCCGGAATAAATCGTTAGCATTGGAGATCCTATGCTTTATTTCAAATAGTTACATTTGATTTTCTACCCGGAGGATTTCAAGCTATTACTTTTCCGGAGACTATGCAAATGATATTCATGTACTCTGACTTCCTTTGATTTTCTCTGATTCCCTCTGATTTCCTCTGAAAACCCGGAGGGTTTACTGTGCATAACCCCCAGTGAAGCGAAGTAAG
>JAJBTC010000222.1 GCA_020861095.1 Bacteroides sp. | reverse complement strand
CATACGAGACGCAAAGAGATTTACGATTTACTGATTTACGATGTACGATTGAAATTACAGAAAGAATATATTTGTAAATCCCTATGCGTACCATTTTATATATATGCAAACATACGAGACGCACGCCGTGCGTCTCCGCGGTACAGGTCTACTAAAGGGGTGTGCGTCTTAGCGGTGTACGTCCTTTATGAGTCTATGTTCCATAAGGCATATCTCTTTTGTGTGGTAGTAAGATACAAACTTCTTTATTTCTTACAGTGAAATAAAGAAATAGGAAATGGATTATTTTTTGGTTTTTAGCTGATCAGGATCAGTCCTGTTCAAAAGTGACGGTGACGTTTCCTGCGCCGAGGGCTGCTTCCAGCCCGTCAGGGTTGTCTACTGCTCCAAGCCGGGTATAGCTGTAAGAAGTTGGGAAGGTTTTGTAGAACAACACCAGGCAGTTGTCTCCCCAGAGCATCAGGTCGCCCGTATGGATAGTCCCGACGCGGGTTGCCGTGGTGGGTAAGCTATGGGAGAGGTTATGGTACTTCTCGTTTTGATTGAGTTCACTCATGTAAAGGGTCAGAGGCAATAGCTCTTTGAATGTGGCAGCCGTGGCATTGTTCTCCACTATCGCGGTGAAGGTAGCCGAACCTATAATTAACTTGATTTTCATCTCTTCTTTATCCGTGTTTTCCGGTATTTCCGGATCCGGAGCTACAGGATAGGATGGCAACGCCGTCGTTTCTTCCTGTTTATCCGGATGACAGGCCATCCAGTTGCAGATGAGTGCAACCGTGAGAAGAAGGAGGGGCCCTTTCATAACTCCTGTTGTTTTCCGGCAGAGGTTTTGATGTTCCTGATCACTTTGGCGGGGACACCTGCCACAATGGTATGGGTAGGAACATTTTTGGTTACCACCGCTCCGGCTGCTACGATGGCGTTCTCTCCGATAGTGACTCCGGGCAGAACAGTAGCGGCTGTTCCGATCCATACATTCTTTTCAATATGAATGGGCCGGGTATATACATGGTGTCGCAGTTCGGGCTCTTCGGCATGATTCTCAGTGATGAGGTTCACGTTGGGAGCGATGAAGACCCCGTCTTCCAGCGTGATGCCTCCACGGTCCATAAACGTGCAACCGTTGTTTATAAATACTTTTTTACCAAGGGTAATGAATTGCCCGAAATCCGTGTAGAAAGGGGGAACGATCCAGGTGCTTTCGTGTACCTTCTGCCCGGTGAGCTCGCTGATCTTTTCACGGGCTTGTTCGGGAGTATGATAAGAACTATTGAGTTCACCCACCATACGCATTCCCCTCAGCAGGGCTTCGTACAGTACGGGATAGTCGGGATCACTTTCTAAGATCAGTTCTCCGGCTTTCATTCTTTCAAAAATAGTCATAAGTATTTTTCTTTCATTTGTTTTTATACCGTTCCTTGCTTTGTATCGGGGAAGAGACCAACCACAGAAAGTAAAGGTGGGATCTCTCCTTTGTCACACGTCAGGCAATCTCCTGTCCGGGCACCATGGGGTAATTCGATTTACTGCTGTTGTCTTTCCACACAGTGTGCAGGTTACTGTGACAGATGCCGGCGTAGAGTATTTCGATCTGAATATCGTTGTCTCCCAGTTTCACGATATATTCTTATTTCTTGTTTTTTTTGACTCATATACATGTACGGGCTGAGTCTGTCATCTGCTTTCCGCTACTCCGGCCAGGATCTGTAGGGCATGTTCAGCCTTTTCCGTTCCAACGAAAGGAGCCACTGTTTCGATTGCTTGCCGGAGTTGTTCTTCGGAGAGCCCGACGTGCCTACTTATATCCAGGTGCGATTGCAACATAGGATCTACGCCTCCCAATCCGATAAGAGCCGATACGGTAGCAAGTTCGCGATCTGTATGGCTCAATACACCCCGTCCGAAGATATCGGCAAAAAGGTGTTCTTTAAGAAAGGTATCGATGCTCGGCACAAAGGCATTGGCTCCGGTGGGTCCGGCCTCATGACGGCCTGTAAGTTGTTCAAGGGTTTGTTTTCCCTGCGCGTATTTGTGCTTTCCGGCAACGGTTGCCGGCTCTTCTCCGGCGATGTCTGTGAGGCCCGCTGCCTGCCGTTCTTCCATCAGTACCATAAAGGTGTTGATACCTTGCAGGCTACGTGGAAAGCCGCAATAGGCATACATCTGGATAAGTATTTCTTTGATCTCGTTGGTCGTCAGGCCGGCTTCCAGGCCGGCGGTAAGTTCCGACCGGAGAGCGGTCAGATCACCTGTAGCCGTAGTAGTAGCTATGGTAGCTATTCTCTGTTGTCTGAGTGTGAATGTATGCTGCATATCCTGTGCATATAATGAGTGAATAAATCCGATAGTCATACCTGTTACCATAAGGATGATCCCTTTGCTTTTCATACGCTTTTCTTTTTGTAAGTTCCTGTCCGGAAGGTTTGTTGTACATTCTTTTATTCCTTCCCTGTCAGGTTGTACTAAATGGATGTTGCAAAGCTACGCACAAAACGGCAGGATCATTTTGGCAGGAAGCTCAAAGAACTTTTCTGAAAAGCTCAGGGTAAATAATTTGATTTTTTTAGCTATCTGCAGCTCCGACCGTGGAGAGCCTGGACTGCGGTGAGCCTTATATGCGTAGAAAAGCGGCACGTAGGGATATGGCCCTCTCGCTGTGAATGACAGGGGTCAGATGCCCAGAAAGTACAGGGGTGGAAGTAAAAAGCTCCGTTAGCGGCAGGTGAGTATAAGCAATGTCCTGAAAAAGAAGAAAAGGAAAAAGAGATCATTTGTTTTTCTTGACCGGGCCGTCAGAGTTGTCTTTTTTTTATTTGCAGACGGCATGCTTGTCAACAAATAAACAACTCTGCCGTACCCGGATTTAAGAGGCTATCACAGAGATAGCAGTTTTTATTTTACCAGACCCCTTTTCAGGTGTCGGAACGGTTCGGCTCTTTATCAGGTTCCGGTGTATATCCCGGACCGGATAGCTTCAGATCATCTCTTCCACCGGAAGCACGAATGCCCGTAGCCCTTGCTTCTCCGTCTTCTTGTCCAGACGTCTCAGCAACGTAAGCAACTGCGGCACCTTCTCCGGTTCGATAATCGTCCATACCGAATGGTTGAGCGTAGGCCAGGCGTGACTGCCGTAGTGGGGTTCGCCGGTGTGTGAACCCCTTCCTCTGACATTTTCCTGATGGGTAAATCCCCGGATGTTACAATATTCCAGGATAGACAGGACCGACTCGTAGTAGGCCTGATTAAATATGATATATACTGCTTTCATAATGTGCTAACAATCTGTTGCGTGAACCAATTCGATAATTTCGCTCTTTTCTTTTTCGCGGCGCTGATGCCTGATCCCGTTTCCGGCAAATACACAATACAACACAGGAACCAGAAGGAGGGTGATCAGACTGGAGAAAGCAAGTCCCCATGCCACAGTGACCCCCATGGACTGCCACATTTCCGAACCTTCACCCGTGCCCACTGCCATAGGGATCATACCCAGTACCGTGGTAAGCGTAGTCATCAGTACCGGACGCAGGCGGGATTTTCCGGAGGTAACTACGGAGTTGATCACTCCCATACCGCGTTCGCGGCATAGCAGGATATAATCTACCAGTACAATACCGTTTTTCACAACTATCCCCATCAGGATCAGGATACCGATCATAGCCATCACTCCCAGAGCCGTGTTGGTGATCCACAGTCCCAGGAATACCCCGCAGAAGGCAAAGGGCACGGAGAACATGATCACAAACGGATAGGTGAGTGATTCGAACTGCGAAGCCATCACCACAAACACTAAGATAATGATCAGTACCAGCAGCGTGATCAGGTCGCTGAACGTATCCTGCTGGTCTTCGTAGCTACCTCCGATCTGCGTACTGATGCCGGCGGGTATATCTACCGCGGCAAGGATCTCTTCCGAGCGTGCTACCAGGTCGCTCAGTGCGTAGCCTTTGGCAGCAATGGCAGAGACAGTCACGATGCGTTCGCGGTCTTTGCGTTCAATGGTCGGCGGTGTCATGCGTTCGACTACCGTACCCAGATCCCGCACCCGTACCCCTTCGCCGAGGGAGTTGTAGACAATGGTGTTCTCTATGGTTTCAATAGATTCCCGGAACTCCGGAGCATAGCGCACACGGATATCATACTCCTCACCGTCTTCCCGGAAATAAGAGGCTACCGAACCGTTGATGCGGTTGCGCAGGTAGACAGAGACCGTAGTCAGGTCCAGGCCGTGGATGGCCAGTTTCTGCCGGTCGAAATCGATCTGTATCTCCGGAATGTAATCGCCGCGGCTGATGGTAGTCTGTGAACATTCTTCCAGCTGTTGCAGCAATCCGGCTACCTGAGCGGCCACAAAATCAGTATTGGTAAAGTCATACCCGTAGATCTCTATATCTACCCCTACGTCACCTCCCATACTTCCCCGTCTGCCACCGGCCAGTACTTCGTACGATTTCAGTAGCGGGTAGAATTCCAGGTCCTGCCGCATCCCGTCACAGATCTCCACCATACCCCGTTTACGGTCTTTTACATTTACCAGCTGTATGTTGTAAGAGATGATATGTGTGCCGTTATCGCTCAGGTTGGCAAATATATTGTCGCTATCGGCCTGTCCCACGGAGAAGTTGATCATCTTTATCTCCGGATATTTCTGCCGGAACTCCTCCGTCACCTGTTGCGCCAGGTCCAGCGATATCTCCTGTCGGGTACCTACGGGAAGTTCCAGGGTGATCCCGATACGTCCGTTGTCCATCACCGGGAAAAACTCGGTCTTGACAAAGCGGAAGAGGGAGATGGAGACCGCGAAGATACCTATCGCACCGATGATCACTGTCCTGCGGTGGCGTACGGCCCAGTTGAGCAGGTGTGAGTAACCTACATCCAGTTTGTCAAGTGCTTTCTCGATGGGGCCAAACAAGATCGCGTGCCACTTGCTGCTCTTACCGTCGAGACGCAGCATCCGGGAACACATCATCGGGATAAGGGTCATGGCAGACACAGTAGATATCACCATGATGATACTTACGATCCATCCCAGCTGTTTGAAGAGTACGCCTGTCATTCCCGATATCATCGTCAGCGGCAGGAATACAGCCAGCATGGTAAGGGTAGAAGCCACTACGGAAAGTACCACTTCGTTGGTGCCGTGGATAGCTGCCTCTTTGGGTTTACTTCCCCGTTCGATATGGGTCGTGATGTTCTCCAGTACCACAATGGAGTCATCGACCACCATCCCGATAGCCAGCGAGAGGGAAGAAAGCGAGATGATGTTCAGTGTATTCCCTGTGGCAAACAGATAAATAAACGCGCCTATCAGAGATACGGGGATGGTCACTAAGATGATTACCGCTGCGCGCCATCTGCCTAAGAAAAAGAACACAATGACTGCCACGATACATACAGTGATCAGTATGGTCTCTTGCAGAGAGTCCATGGTGTTGAGGATGTTGGTCGAGGTATCGATGATAATATCTAATTTCACATCGCCGGGCAGAGCAGCTTCCAGGTCGGGGAGGCGTTTTTTCACCTCACGGGCGATGTTCACCGAGTTGGCACCCGACTGTTTCTGTATGATCACCATCCCTCCGCGCCGTCCGTTGCTATAGCTCTCCTGCGCGCGTTCTTCCAGTGCGTCTTCTATATAAGCTACATCTCTGAGGTAGATATTTTTCCCTTCGTAGCTCCCTACTACCAGGTCGAGCATCTCTTCGGAAGCCTCGAACTCCCCTACAATGCGGAAAGTATAGGTGTTGGAACCGAAGTCGAGGTTACCTCCTGGCGTATTCTGGTTTTCCGCGGCAATGACGGAAGAGATACCCTCTACGGTGAGCCCATAGGCATCCAGTTTATAAGGATCGCAATAGACATTGATCTCGCGTTGCGGAGTACCGGAAATGGATACTGTACCTACACCGCTGACACGCGCCAGCGGGTTGGCCACCTGATCGTCCAATATCTTGTACAGCGCGTTGGTACTCTCTTCGGCAGTAGCAGAGAGGATCATAACGGGGATGTCGCTCATCCCGAACTTGAACAAGATAGGTGTGCCCGCGTCATCGGGAAGAGAGGATTTCACCATGTCTAACTTGTCGCGCACATCGTTGGTAGCCACGTCGATATCTACTCCGTATTCAAATTCAAGACTGACTACAGAGATGTTTTCTCTGGAATCGGAAGTAATGTGTTTCAGATCACTCACCCCGTTCAGTACGTTCTCGATGGGGCGGGTCACATTGGTCTCTATGTCCGAAGCACTCGCTCCGGCATAGGAGGTCATGACTAAGATCGAATTGGAGTCCATATCGGGATACAGGTCTACGGCCAGTTTCACGTAGGAGAAAATCCCCAGTATGATAATCGTGATAAACACCAGTGCGGTGGTCACCGGTTTATTTACAGCAGATGAAAAGACACTCATAGTCGTGTGTTTAGAGGTTGTTGTTTGAGTGGATGATTTCTACTTCCGTGCCACTGTTGAGGCGCGAATGTCCGGCGGTCACTACCACTTCACCGGGTTGCAGGCCGCTGATGACCTCAAAGGAGTCGCCGACACGGCGGCCGGTCTCGATACGCTGGTAATGGGCTTTACCCTCCACGATGGTGTAGACATATTTGTCGGCCGCACCGGATTGTTTCTGTACGGCAAGGTCAGGTACCAGTACCCGTTGCTCTGTTCCCTGGGTGAAGGTGACCCGGGCAAACATTCCCGGACGTATGCGCTCGTCCTGGTTGCTGATCTTTATCTCCACCGGGAAGGTACGGCTGGTCGCGTCAATCGAGGGATGCACCAGCGATACGGTACCTTTGAAATTCTCATCGCCGAATACGTCTAAGCGTACGTCTACATCCATCCCTTTTTTCACATGCGTAAAGAGTGCTTCCGATACATTCACGACGATCTTTACCGGGCGTATCTGTTCCACCACATACAGGGGCTTATCCGTGCTGTACATATCTCCTTTGTCGTAGTTGCGTTTCATCACAATCCCACTGATCGGACTGCGCAGGATGGTGTTCTCCAACAGGTTGTTGTAGCTCTCCGAGGCCAGGTCATATTCCAGCTTACGGGCATCCCAGTCGGATCGGGAAGTCCCCCCGATCTTGTAGAGCTCGTCCACACGCCTGAATTCCAGTTCGCTGTTTTCTAATTGCAACTTTGCCTGTTTGAGGTTCACCGCGTCCATCTCGGCGAGCTTCTGACCCTGGGTCACCCGGTCGCCCACTTCCACAAAAATATCGGAGATGCGCATTGCGCTTTGTGGAGAGATGTTGTTGCTGACCTCTGCTTCTACGGTAGCCGTGAAGGTATTGAGTTGCTCTACGGCAGCAGACTGTACAGTCATCGTTTCTACCTTTATCCGGTTATCTGTCTGAACGTCAGATTTGTTGTTCTGTGATTCATTACATCCTGAGACCAGGAGGGTAAGTACCAGCGTGCAGACTCCTGTCTGTATTTTGTTGTTCATACTTGTTGTTTTATAAGGATTATTGATTTAAAGAGTTTGTTCTGATCCTAGTGTTTTTTCGAGTTCTGCCCGGGCGATCAGAAAGTTATAGACAGATTGGTTGAGGTTGAGGCGCGCGTTGGTCAGGGACAACTGCGAGTCGTTGATCTCCAGCAGCGTACCATCTCCCGTGTCGTATCGCTTCACGGAAATATAGTATCCTTTTTCCGCCTGCTCCACACCCCTGCGGGCCGCGTGGTATTGTTTGATACTGGTATTCATCTCGTCGTAATATTGTTTCACCGTCACCCGCAGATTGCGTTCGGTATCGTCCCGTTGCCACTCCATCTGACGGATGCCGATGCTGGTCTGTTTCACATTGCTGTAGCGTTGGCCCCCCGAAAAGAGGGGGACTTTGAGTGACACTCCAACGAATGCGTAGGGGTCCCAGCGGTAGTTTTTGAAACGGAAATCATTGGCCATGGCATTCCACAGGTAGGAGAAAGAGGCATTCAGGGTAGGGTAGTACTCCGCGATCTGCATCTCTTTTGTCTTTTTCAGCTGGTGATACTGGATATCCAGCTGGCGCAGGTCACTGTTGTTAGTAAGCAGCGTATCCGTAGCTAAGAAATTCCCATACATTTCGGTCTCGTATTCGGCAAACGATCCGATACATTCGATAGGCCGTTCCAGATCAATACCCATCAGGGCTTTCAGCCGCCAGTGTGTCAGCTCCAGCGAATTTTCGGCATTGTAGAGATCCGGTTCCGCATTTTTTACATTCACATCGGCACGGATCATATCGTATTCCGATTCCAGTCCCTGTTCAAATTTGGCTTCGATATCCTGGTAGTTCCGCAGGGCATTGTCGTATGCCTCACGAAATACTTTGACCGATTCTTCGGCAAACAGTACACTGTAAAAAGCCTGCTTCACCTGGTTCCGCATCTCGATGCGGGACGAACGCGCTTTCTCTACGGCAAGTTCCACATCGTAGCCGCTTATTTTCAGGCTTTTCCAGAGTGAAGCCGAAACAATGGGTACAGAGGCACTGAAGCCCACCGACCAGGTATGGTCACGTCCTACCTGCACACCACCGCTACCGGCACTGCTTTCTTCTTCTGCATCTCCGGTACCACCCAGGTCCATACCATCCATATACATCATTTGTTTCCGGATGGCATACTGATAGTCGCCTACGAAGTCTATTTGCGGGAAGAGGCTGGCATACGTCCCTTTTCTGGCGTATTCCTGCCTTTCGATTTCCTCTCCGGCTATGCGCACGGTAAGGTTCTTGCTCAGGGCAATTTCCAACGCGTCAGACAGCGTAAGTGGCAGGGGCGGTTGGATACCCGCAGGTTCTGTAGCCTGTGTCAGAAGTGGAGTGGCCAGCATGAGACAGAGCATCAGCGTGGGTCTCCACTTGGTTTTCATTTTGCTTTTTTCCATACGAACTTCTTTTTACCTTTTTGTTTGATGATGAAGAGGAGCAGAGTCCTTCTGGCAGCTCTGCCCGTTTATATGCCTTGATCCGTATACTGAAAACGATCGATCCATTCTTTTCCCCGGGGCGTACAACTGCCCCGCAGCAAAGTAAGCATCAACTCGTATTGTCCGGCAGAGTTTTCCGTGTCTTCCGCGTATAAATGAGCCATGAGATCGTAGTTCTGCTCCCGGATCAGCATTCCTTCCCCGATCGCCTGTTCAAACAATTCCCTGACGCGCTGTCGCATCTGGTTTTTAAACTCTATGAATTTACTGTACGCAGGAGGAAAGCCAGGCAGGTCGCGGTGAAAGGCCGGGCAGATACAGAGGTGACGTTGATACATCCCGCGTTTGAAGCGCAGCAGTGCTTCCAGTGCGCAGGAAGAGTCCGCGACATGATGCTCCAGAGTTTTCCGTATCTTTGCGGTCTCTGTGCGTACGCTCTCCAGGATGAGTTCTTCTTTATTTTTGAAGTTGCAGTAAAGAGTCTTTTTCGAGATGCGCAGACTGTGTGCGATCTCGTTCATGCTGACTCCCCGTATGCCATAGGTGGCATATTGTTGCATGGCGGTTTGTAAGATCAGATCCCGTGTCATACTCGGTTTTTATTTGATTTTCTGCGGACAAAGTTCCCCTGTTTTTTTGGAAACCGATATGGTTTAATTTGCCTATTGTTTGTCCAAAACTGATGTTGTTAACCTTTTAGCGTTTCTAAACAGATTGTAACAAATAAAAAATGGATTTTTTCTGATTTTATCCAAAGAATCCCTACATTCACCGCCGAAACATCAAATGGATTTTTATGAAAGATTTTGTCGCAGACCTGTCCGCGATGGAGGCCGGGCAATTGTTGCTTCTGGATAGTTACCAGGATCATGTAGCAGTGATTCATATGAAGGGAAACGGTGAAGAACAAAAAGTGTATAAGGATGGGCCTTCACGCTACAACCTGATTGTGTTTATGTTGGTAGAGCGGGGAAGTGTAGAGGTACGTATCGACTACAAAGACTATCGGATGGAGGCCAGTACCTTTCTGCATATCAGTCCTATACATGTGGTCCAGAATGTCATCCTGTCCCCCGATGTAAGCTTGTATCTGGTAGTTGTGACCACTGATTTCCTGCATGACAACCGTAACCCGACCGAAAAACCTTTCCCTTTTGAATTTATTCTGTCGTCGCGTCATTCTCCGGTCACCCGTGTTTCGGAGGAATATATTCCTGTATTGGCAGCCAGATTGAGAGGTTTGCAGAGCAGTATCCGGCGATCCGATCATATGTTCCAGAAGATCCTTATCAAAAATGATTTTTCCTCTTTTGCTTTTGAGTTAGGGCATATTATCCATAAACAGTGGAAGGCGCATCCTGTGGAGCGGAATTTCACGGTAAAAGAAGAGATTATGGCTAAATTTATGTTTTTGCTTATCAACAACTGCCGCAAAGAACATAATGTCTCTTTCTATGCAGATCTGTTGTGTATTTCGCCGGAGCATCTGTCACGGGTACTGAAAGATCTTTCGGGCTTTACAGCCAATAAATGGATTGCCCGTGTCCTGGTAACCGAGGCAAAGATACTGCTGAAAAATCCGGAAATACCGATCCAGCAGATCGCAGATGAACTGGGTTTTTCGGATCAGTCGTCACTAAGCAAATTTTTCAGGAAAAATTGCGGGATGTCACCGTTGGCATACAGGGAGGAGAAAAGGCATTACTAAGGGAGGGGGTTTGCAGACAAAACAACACAAGAACAAAAGAATTCACTGATTGACGATTACTCCTTTGGATGAGGATCGTGGATGGATGATTCCCATCAGGAACCGTTAAAACGTTATGTAAAAAGGACCCTGATGTTTTCATGTATTTCTTTTGTCTGATATTCTTATGCTCTTATGTTCTTTTGTCTGATTACATGTTAGGATGCCTGGTCGTGTACACTGGAGAGATAGATCAGGAACAATCCGACCAGAATAATCACCATACCGATGCCGGTATAGATCCACTCTTTCCTGTCTTTCTTTTCTTTGTTGATAAATACACCTCCGAATACCGATACGATCACTGCTGCCTGGCTCATCGGGTAGGCAACCGCCAGTCCGATCTTGGCCTGAGAGAGCAACAGTGCCAGATTTCCTACTGCCCAGATGATCCCTACGATACCGTTTTTCAGCGACGGTTTGTTGAAGGGCTGTGTTCGGAACAGCAACAGGGCTATCAGAAAAATCCCTGTAATCTGTCCCAGGGATTGCGGGAGGATACTGGTCCAGCCGTCTATTTTCGCATATTTAAGTACCCCCACGTAACAGGTGAACCCGAGCACGGAAACTAAGTTGATCAGCAATCCTTTGCCCCATTGCTCTTTAGAATCGTCTTTCTTGTCTTTGTAAGAGGTGAAAACAATCCCGATAATGATCAGAGCCAGGGCGATGAACCCGTAGACTTTGGACTGCGTGGTGGCCCACTCTCCCAACAACACTCCTACCAGAGAGGTACCGATGATCTGTCCACCGTTGGAGATAGGCATGGATTTGGCAACCCCCAGGTATTGGATACCCATAAATTGTCCTACCGATCCTACGGCCCAGAAAACTCCGGACAGCATACTGATCAGGAAAATAGCGGTAGTGAAGTCCGGCTGCCGGATGAAAAAGACAACCAGTGCAAACACCAGACTCCCCAGGGAGATACCCATGGATTGCTCCACCGGCTTTCCGCCTAAGTAGGTGGCCACTACCGGGATCAATCCGAAAGAGAGGATCGGGATACAGGCAATCAGAAAACTTCCGATATCCATATTTCTTACGCGTTAGGTCCTAAGATAGACAGTGCGCCGTCTACCACGTAGGTACTGCCACTGACATACGAACTGGCATCCGAAGCCAGGAACAGGGCCACATTGGCAACCTCTTCCGGGTTCCCGCCGCGGTGGAACGGGATGATCTGGTCCGCGGCTGCCAGTTTCTTCGGATCATCGATCACCTGTTCGTTGATCGGTGTCAGGATCATTCCCGGGGCAATGTTGTTCACGGTCATTTCCCGGGCAGCCAGTTCCAGTGCCAGGGTATAGGCAAAGTTGCGCATGCCCGATTTGGAGGCGTTATAATTGGCATTTCCCGGTACATTGACGTATTCGTGGATCGAAGTCACGTTGATGATCCGCCTGCCTTTGTAGGTCTTGTATTTCTTTTTCAGACGAAGGAGTTCGCGGCTGCAATAGAAAGGACCGTAAAGATTGGTCTTCATCACATTGTCCCAGATCTCGGTACTCATATCTTCCACGGGAATGCCGCTTCCGTTGATACCGGCATTGTTGACTAAGATATCTATATCCCCGAAATCTTTGTCTACCTCTGCGAAGAACTTGATCACACTGTTCTCGTCTCCTACATTCACTTCGTAGGCTTTGGATTTGACACCCATTTTCGTGATCTCATCTACCACAGCGGCAGCCCGATCCGGACCGGAATGATAGGTAACTACTACATTGGCTCCCTCTTTGGCAAAGAGGATAGCGATGGCTTTACCGATACCGGAGCTGGAACCGGTTACCACAGCGGTTTTTCCTTTTAATGTATTCATAATGTATGAGTTTATTTGATTCTTCTTTTCTTTTTTACATGGAATAAACTTCCCGGTGAATAAATTGTAACTTCAACAGTTAGTTGCGGATATTGTTTAGGATATTTCATTTCATTTTCTGAAATTAAGGGTCTGTTTAAGTTTTACTTGCTTTTTTGTCTGGCTTCGCTGCCTGTAAAGAGGTTTACGATTTTTCAGACAGAAGAACATACGAACAAAAGAATGTATGAGTGACGATTGGACATACAGATACGTCCTTTTCTACCTGTAGAGACCGGGGAAAGTACCGGTAACAGATAAGCCAGGTGTTACCGACACATGTGGCAAGTGCTACCGACACATGTGGTAAGTGCTACCGGAACCTGGGGAAAGTCCCGGTGACACCTGTCGGTTGGGATGATTTCCTTCGGTCGTGACCCTGATCCGATCAGTAACCTGAAGGTACGTTGGAGAATATACGATTGGAAATACAACCTCATGCAATCATTCCCCTGTAGATAAGCAAAGGGATTTACGATTTACGGATTTACGATGTACGATTGAAATTGCAGCAAGAATATATTTGTAAATCCCTATGTATACCATTTTTATATGCAAACATACGAGATGCAAAGAGATTTACGATTACTCCCTGCGGTCATGACCATTATCTGATAAGTAACACTAAAGACCGTTGGACGAACCAACGGTCGACGAAGTCAGCCAACGGTCAGCGAAGCGATTTACAATGTACGATTGAAATTACATTTTGTAAATCCCCATACTTTACATTTCAGATGCAAACATACGAGACGCACGGCATGCGTCTCCGCGGTGCAGGTCCAACAAAAAAGCCTCCTGCATAGTATATGCATTCCCATGCGGTATGCGGAGAGGCACACCGTATACAGGTGTCCCGGATAAATTGTTAACATTTGAGATCATAAGTTTTATTTCAGTTATTTATATCTGTTTTTTATCCGGAGGATTTCAAACGGTTACATTTCCATAAGCTATCCAAATGACACTCCTTTACTTTGGTTTCCTCTGAAAACCCGCAGTGGCTTTACTGTGCATAACTCTCTCTGAAAATCCGAAGTGGCTTTACGGTACATAACTCTCTCTGAAAGCCTGAAGGGCTTTAATGTGACTAACCCCCAGTGAAGCGGAGCATAGCGGAGCGACTGGGGGCAGTGACCATCCCCTGTGTCTTCAACCCCGAAGTGGGTTGAATGATTCTATCCTGAATAAAACCAGGTAAAATCTCATTCATATTACATAGAATGAAGTTTTTCTGTATTCAACCCACTTTGGGGTTGACTGTAGATGCCTCAGATATACCCCCAGTCGCTTCGTTACGGGCTATGGCCCTTCACTTTGCTTCACTGGGGGTTATGCAAATTAAACCCTCCGGGTTTTCAGAGGAAATCGGGGTAAATCAGAGAAAATAGGATTAAGGAAATGAGTGACATGTTGATAGTTCCGGGAATCTTAACCTATTTTTCGGGATACCCATGCACGCCATGCGTGTCCGCAGTATAGGTTTCTGCCATGTATATCCTGTTCAGGTGTGTATATCTGAAGTAACAAACACATCGGTTGGACAAGGATCAAACCATTCGATGGCCGATCGGAGAGTTACGCTGTCCTATACATTTGAAACGATAAGACTCTCAAAGGCATACAATTTTTAAAGGTTTTTTGTATATTTGGCCCAAATTGCAGCACAAGATCCGGATGTTGCCGGACCGGAAAGGAATGGAATGGGAAAATTATAATATAGTATTTAAGGAATAAAGCATGAGGAAGATTTTATTTGTGGTGGCTGCCTGTATCGGTTTGACCGCGTGCACGGAGAAAGAGAAAGTACAGACGACTTTGTATTCGCAGGAAATGGTAGAGAAAGTGGCTCTGGAGAGCTTCCTGAGCAACAAGAGAGAGCAACGCCTGGCCACGGCCCATTGGGATTATGTACCGGGTCTGGTAGCGGTGAGTGTATTACAGGCATGGGAGCAGTATCCCGAAAAGGAGGACTATTACCAGGCGGTAAAAGCCTATGCCGACTATTGCCTGCAGGGAGGAGACACGGTGAAGGTAGGGGAGAGCAACATCGACGATCTGGCTGCCGGAAAGATCTTTTTCGCACTTTACAAAGAGGAGATGAGAAAAGGCAACGAGGCCGATGCCCGGCGTTACAAAGATTGTGTGACCTCGTTGCGCAACCGGCTCAAATACCACCACAGCCGCATCGCGGAAGGAAAACCGGGAGCAGGAGGATTTTTCCACAAAGCAATCTATCCCAATCAGATGTGGCTCGACGGACTTTACATGGGACCGGCGATGTATGCCGGCTGGCAGGCCCTTTTTGGCGCAGAACTGGGAGAAGAGGACAACCGGGAATCCTGGGACGACATCGCTCATCAATTCAAGACCATTCATACCTATACGTACGATCCGGAAAAGAAACTCAACTATCACGCATGGTCGGCCGATCCGGAAGATCCGAACTCGTTCTGGGCACGCAGAGAGGCTCCTTTCCTGGGTTGTTCTCCGGAGTTCTGGGGTCGGGGTATGGGCTGGTATTTCGCCGCTCTTGTAGATGTGCTGGAGGTGATGCCCAAAGATCATCCGGACTATCCGGTGCTGGTGAACAACGTCGGGCAGGTGGCCGAAGGTCTGGCCCTTTATCAGGACCCACAGGCGGGTAGCTGGTATCAGTTGGTACAATACAACGGGACAGTGACTGCCGATGGTTTCGGGGATACAGTAGAAGACCGGGTCTATAACGTATGCGATGCTCCCAACTACCTGGAGTCTTCCGCGTCGGGTATGTTCACGTATGCCTATCTCAAAGGAATGCGCATCGGCGTACTGGACAAAAGGTTGTATGAAGAGGTAGCCCGCAGGGCATATCAGGGATTGATCGACAATTTTATACGGGAAGATGAAGAGGGAGGTATGACTATCATCCGGTCTTGTGCTTCTGCCGGTCTGGGCCCTGCCAAAGATCATTCACGTACCGGTACCATCAATTATTACCTGTGTGGTAAGGATATTACGATTACACAGAACGAAGGTAAGGCTATAGGTCCCTTTATCATGGCCAGCCTGGAATACGAAAGATTAAATAAATAACAACTACAACAGGTCACTCCTCAAAGGTGGCCTGTTTTTTTAGAAAATCACGAAGCATCTCTTTTATACCTAGGGATTTAGGAACACATATACAACATCGACATGAAAAGAATACTAAGAAATTGCATTCCTCTTTTTATCGGTCTGGGTATCGGACTGCTGCTCTTCTCTACGAATGGCTGGCCGGGATTCCTGCTTATATTTCCCTGGATCGGTACCAGCATTACTATCGGCTGTCTGATTGGCATGAATCGCAAAGGTAAGCAGAAAGATATCGGACGCCGGATAGCCATGTTGCTGTGTGCGCCTATTTTCCTGATCTTTATGGGGATTATGCAAAAAGAGAATCTACAGCTGGAAGAGACTGTTTTTTATATATTGGTATTTGTCTATACCGGCTATTTCATACGGGTACTGGTTCATTATGCTGTGGCCAAAGTGTTTGGCCCTTTTATCTGGGGTCGCGGATTCTGTGGATGGGCCTGCTGGACGGCTGCTATCCTGGAATGGCTACCTATCTGTGAAAACCGGAAACTTCCTGCCTATCCGGGATGGATACGGTATGCGGTTTTTGTTTTTTCTCTGGCGTTGCCTGCATTGTTCGTCTGGCTGGGATATGACTGGGTCAATATGCATGTCAATTCCGCAGGTGGAACTACCTGGTTTGCCTATGGAAAAACAGGTGCCCTGATCTGGTTCCTGGTAGGCAACGGATTGTACTATGCAGTAGCTATTGGGTTGGCTTTCAAATACGGAAAGAAACGGGCGTTCTGTAAGATCGTCTGTCCGGTATCTTTGGTGATGAAGGCCCAGACAACAGTTGCTCTGATCCAGAAAAAGCCCACTGGCAATGAGTGTACTTCCTGTGGTAGCTGTAATCGCAATTGTCCGATGGATGTGGATGTAATGTCCTATATTTCACAGAACAAAAAGATCCGTTCCAGTGAATGTATTCTGTGCGGAGTGTGTAGTAATGTTTGTCCGCAGAAAGCGATTTTGTAAAGATCTGGACAAAATCCGGAAGATCAGAGAGTAACCCGGAAGTTTGTGTTGGCGTGGAGATCTTACAAACAGACCCGTTCTGGTAACCAATCGGATCAGAATTGGTTACCGGTTTGGTCAGGATTGGTTAACAATCGACCCATCTTTACAGGAAGGTAGGATGGGGTTTATGAATGACTTATATATAATGTCTGAGAATTATTCAGACAATCGGGTGTGTAGGTATGAGGCTTTGTATATAGTAAAGAGTATAAGTTCATCATTCATTGTATGTATACTGCTCCGGTACCCTCTGTAGAGACGCATATTTGCGTCTCCATATTTGCGTCTCAGCACACCGAATGG
>JAJBTC010000081.1 GCA_020861095.1 Bacteroides sp. | reverse complement strand
GAAGTATGTATAGTAAATTAAAATTAGTAAAAATGAAAAAGTTAATTACAGTTTTTTTAGCAGCTTTTTGTCTTTTGGTAACATACGTACAGGCACAGATAATTAGTATTCCGCCTCCTCTGGGATTTCCTATTGTTCTTGACCTTGATTTAGAGGTAGACCAGGGTCCGGATTTTGTATTCAATTTATTGGATTTTGTCGATGACAGCACCGCTGGTCTTATTACTCAGGTATATATATTGCTGGAAGCTACCGGTTTAATGGATCTGGCACTTCCGATCGAAGTACAATCATTGGATGGTCCGTATGTCGTACTTGATGCAGAGGCCGGCAGTAAAGGTTTTACGTTAAGTGGTGTGATCCCGGATTATAATATCGGAGAAGGAAGACGTTCCTATTTGATATCAACTACACTCATAGATAATGATGTTCTTGATTATAAACTGCTTACGCTGAATATTACATTATCCTGGGGTGTTGATGAGTAAAATAGAATAAAAGCTATTTTCAAATAGAAAAGTGAGGGTATGCCCAAGTACTTACGGACTACTGCGTCGACTGTCCGGTTGCTTACAACAATCTGCGATTAACTGCAGGTTCAGGACTTGGGAATACCTTTGTTCACATAAAGAGTTTGAAAACGTTTAGCTTCTGAAAAAAGAAGAACTATTTTGAAGTGTCACCACAAAAGTTGGATAAAAAACTTTTGTGGTGACACTTCAGATTTTGATACAGCCTCTGATCTGATATATATGATTTTGTAAACTTATGTGTTACTTATGCGGTTTGTTCCTGTTTGTATTTCAGTATTATTTTTCATTTTGTTGATCTATAATGGAACAGATATACCAGGCAGTATCAACTATTTTTTCTTCTTTCTGGAATAGTCCTGTATCGGATCCATTCATTGTAGTCACTATTTTCTCGTATACAAAATTATTGCTTGTGTACTTAAGGTCTGCTTTTTGATCCAATATCTGACTGGTGGTATACAGGGTTAAGGATCAAGGGGTATGAGAAGAATACCGTCAGATAATCTATTAAGAAAAAGAGGAAGATCCGGAATGGATCTTCCTCTTTTTGAAGTTAGTCTATGTTGAATTATTCACCATCCACACCCCATTGCTGTTTGGCCAGACGCTTGTAGTTGTTGTATCTCCACTTTGCATTGTCTTCCGCAGCCTGGAAGAGCTCTTCCGCTTCTTCAGGATATTGTTTCATAACAGACGAGTAGCGTACTTCACCTTTGAGGAAGTTCTTGAACTCTGCCCAGTTCGGCTCTTTAGAGTCGAGCGTGAACGGATTCTTTCCTTCTGCTTCCAGCGCGGGATTGTAGCGCCACAGGTGCCAGTAACCACATGCTACCGCTTTGGCGATCTCATCTTGTGATTTACCCATACCGGCTCTCAGACCGTGGTTGATACAAGGAGAGTAAGCGATGATCAGGGAAGGTCCCGGATAGGCTTCCGCTTCACGGATCGCTTTCAGGGTCTGAGCCTGGTCGGCACCCATCGCGATCTGTGCTACATAGACATATCCGTAGGTACTGGCCATCAGACCGAGGTCTTTCTTGCGTACACGCTTACCAGCGGCAGCAAACTTAGCGATGGCACCTACCGGAGTCGCTTTGGACGACTGTCCACCGGTGTTGGAGTAAACCTCTGTATCCAGTACCAGGATGTTGATGTCCTTACCGGTAGCGATCACATGGTCGAGACCACCGTAACCAATGTCGTAAGAAGCACCGTCACCACCGATGATCCACTGCGAACGTTTGATCAGGTACTGTTGCAGTTCAGCGATCTGTTTGCAGTGCGGACAGCTGTCTTTCTTAGCCTCTACCAGCGGAATAATCTTTTCAGCCAGTTCTTTGGTCTTTTCAGCATCCAGCATATTACCGATCCATTCGCGGAACAATTCTTTGTATTCTGTGGGGCAGCAGTCACCTTCAATGGCTTCCTGCATCACTTTCACGAGGCGGGCACGCATTTTTTCGTTGGCCAGCTCCATACCCAGACCAAATTCACAGAAGTCTTCGAACAGGGAGTTTGCCCATGCGGGACCCTGTCCTTTTTCGTTCTGTGTATACGGAGTAGAAGGAACAGAACCCGAATAGATAGAAGAACATCCGGTTGCGTTGGCCACCATTTCGCGGTCGCCATACAGTTGCGAGATCAGCTTCACATACGGAGTTTCCCCACAACCCGAACAAGCTCCGGAGAACTCGAACAGCGGAGTGGCGAACTGCGAGTTCTTCACATTCGCTTTTACATCCACCAAGTGCTGTTTGCTCTTCACGTGGTCTACACAATAGGACCAGTTGGGAACTTCGCCTAGCTGGCTTTCCAGTGTTTTCATTTCAAGCGCTTTGCCGCCCTTCTTCGGATTGCCCGGACATACATCCACACAGTTGCCGCAACCCATACAGTCGAGCGGGTCTACCTGCACACGGAAAGTCATACCGTCGAATACCTTACCTACAGCTTTCAGGGTAGTGAAGTTGGCACATTCCTGCTCTTTCGCATCCAGCACGAACGGACGGATGGAAGCGTGCGGGCAAACATAAGCACATTTGTTACACTGGATACAGTTTTCCGGGATCCACTCCGGCACGAAAGCGGCCACACCGCGTTTTTCATACTTGGCTGTGCCCTGATACCAGGTACCGTCTTCAATGCCTTTGAAGGCAGATACCGGGAGCAGGTCACCATCCTGAGCATTGATCGGACGTACTACTTCATTGATAAATGCCGGGTCGTTGTTGGTTACCGCTTCGTCATCCGGCAGGTTGGCCCATGCGGGATCCACAGCCAGCTTTTTGTATTCGCCACCACGGTCTACCGCGGCGTAGTTCTTGTTGACAATGTCTTCACCCTTCTTACCATAAGACTTCACAATGAATTTCTTCATCTGTTCGATGGCCAGGTCTACCGGGATCACTTCCGTGATGCGGAAGAATGCGGATTGAAGGATGGTATTGGTACGGTTGCCCAGTCCGATCTCCATGGCGATCTGAGTCGCGTTGATATAATATACGGAGATATTCTTCTGAGCCAGATATTTCTTCACGCGGGTGGGCAGGTTCTTCACCAGATCGTCTCCCTCCCATACGGTGTTGAGCAGGAACGTACCGTTTTCACGCAGACCACGTGTGACATCATACATATTCAGGTAGGCCTGTACATGGCAAGCCACGAAGTTCGGCGTATTTACCAGATAAGTAGAACGGATCGGACTGTCGCCGAAACGAAGGTGAGAGCAGGTGAAACCTCCTGACTTCTTGGAGTCATACGAGAAGTATGCCTGACAATACTTATCTGTGTTTTCACCGATGATCTTGATCGAGTTCTTGTTGGCACCTACCGTACCATCTGCTCCAAGACCGTAGAATTTGGCTTCGTACATACCGGCACCGCCCAGAGCGATCTCTTCTTTCGGAGGCAGAGAAGTGAAAGTCACGTCGTCTACGATACCTACGGTAAAGTGATCTTTAGGTGAAGGAAGCGCGAGGTTTTCAAATACACTGATGATCTGAGCCGGAGTCGTATCGTTTGATCCCAGTCCGTAGCGTCCGCCTACGATCAGCGGAGCGTTTTCTTTGCCATAGAAACACTCTTTTACATCCAGGTACAGCGGTTCGCCGTTGGCACCCGGTTCTTTGGTACGGTCAAGTACAGCAATACGCTTCGCTGTCTGAGGTACAGCGGCCAGGAAATGCCTGGCAGAGAACGGACGGTAGAGATGTACAGCTACCAGACCTACCTTCTCGCCCTGAGCCACCAGGTGGTCTACAGCTTCTTTGGCAGCTTCTGTCACAGAACCCATAGCGATGATCACATTTTCTGCATCTTCCGCTCCGTAGTAATCGAACAGACCGTATTTGCGACCGGTGATCTCAGAGATCTTGTTCATGTATTCCTCTACAATGGCCGGAACAGCTTCGTAGTAGTTGTTGCACGATTCTCTGTGCTGAAAGAATACATCCGGGTTCTCAGCCATACCGCGTGCCACCGGTTTGTTCGGATTAAGAGCACGCGCACGGAATTCGGCCAGTGCCTGCTGATCGATCAGCGGGGCCAGGTCTTCGTTTTCCAGGGCTTCGATCTTTTGGATCTCGTGTGATGTACGGAAACCGTCGAAGAAGTTCAGGAAAGGAACACGGCTTTTGATGGTTGCCAGGTGCGCTACACCTGCCAGGTCCATTACCTCCTGTACCGAACCCTCGGCCAGCATGGCAAAACCGGTCTGACGGGTAGACATGACATCCTGGTGGTCACCAAAGATACAGAGAACGTGTGAGGCCAGTGTACGTGCCGATACATGGAACACGCAGGGAAGGAATTCTCCGGCGATCTTGTACATGTTGGGGATCATCAGCAGCAATCCCTGTGAAGCGGTGTAGGTAGAGGTGAGCGCACCAGCCTGCAACGAACCGTGTACAGCACCTGCTGCACCCGCTTCCGACTGCATCTCTTCTACCAATACTGTTTCGCCGAAGATGTTTTTGCGTCCGGCGGCAGCCCATTCGTCTACGTACTCAGCCATAGTCGAAGAGGGGGTGATGGGATAGATCGCGGCCACTTCCGAGAACATATACGAGATATGCGCGGCGGCCTGATTACCATCACAAGTGAGAAATTTCTTCTGTTTAGCCATAATTGAAAATAAATATATTAAGTAAAAAATAGATTACTCAGTACAACAAGCCGAGTAGCCACAGAGGGATCTGATTGCCTCGTCCTATTTCTGCTTTGTGCAGGGCATACGTCATGCCCGGATTGTGCTTGATGCGTGCTCCTTCTGTGCATATTTTAAAAGGCATGACCTCATCTACCAGGAAAGAGTAGTTCTTGTCGCCTTTGTTCACTTTGTGGTCTTTCCACAGGGTATTCACAAAAAAGGTATCCAATACATCCTGCTCGTCTACCTTCACCGGGTAGATGGAATACATCAGGTTGGTATTGTGCAGCATGATCTTCGTTGGCTTCTTGGGGAAATCTTCTCCCTTCGGATAGACCATGTTGATCAGCCGCGCGTCTGCCAGATACTTGATGTAGTTCATCACTGTGGCCCGTGAAGTCTGTATCTCATTGGCCAGCTGGCTCACATTGGGAGCCTTGTGACCGCCGATAGCCAGCATATAGAAAAGTTTCTTTATCTTCGACAGATATTTCAGTTCGATCTGCTTGATGATGAGGATATCCACTTCGATCATCATGTTCATGGTCTTCAGCAGGTTTTCCGAGAAGTTACGTTTCTCTAAGAAAAACGGATAAAAGCCATGATGCAGATAATCCTGAAAATAGTCGAGCGGGCGTACTTTTGACAGTATGCTTTTGGCTATGTGCTCGTGATTGCTCAGTATCTCTTCCAGGGTATACGCCGGAAAGTCCATGCCGGTATGCAGGTTGAGAAATTCGCGAAAAGAGAGACCGCGCAGGTTGTAACTTCTCGCTATATCGCGCAATTCGAGGTTCTCCTCTTTCAGACGCATCACGGAAGAGCCGGTAAAGACAATCTTGAGGTTTGGATATCGATCGTAACATTCGCGTAATTCACGGCTCCA
This sequence comes from Bacteroides sp., assembly GCA_020861095.1. GTDB lineage: Bacteria > Bacteroidota > Bacteroidia > Bacteroidales > Bacteroidaceae > Bacteroides. Next base: position 11,503 of record JAJBTC010000081.1, on the reverse strand, counting down.
GTCCTGGAGCTTGAACACCTGATCGATAAGTAATACATTTCCCCCTCGTTTCTGGAACTCGCCGGCAAATTCCACCAATGAATGCGTGGTGAAATAGGGGTTATTCATATTTATATACAGGCAAGAACGGTCGGTCCCAAATCTTTCTTTAGCATACTGGAGCAAAAATGAGGTTTTCCCTACGCCGCGTGTACCTTTGATTCCGATCAGCCTGTCGTTCCAGTCAACCTCATCCATCAGGTCGCGGCGAACGGGAGCATGGGCATGTTGAACCAGGTAGGCATGAGTGCGGTAAAATGCTTCCATGTATCAATATTGTTTTTCAGGGTACAAATATAAACTAAATTTTAGTAATTGCAAAGTAGAGATAGCAAAATTATCCTTTTTCTTGTAGGGTATGTGTCGGTTTTGTTGGTTTCTGTATGCAGACAGATGGAAGGTGAGAGAAAGAAATTTATGAGATACTGATCTGTGATTTGCTGTTGGGAGGGTAATAGCTGCATTACCAGGGATATATGTCAATGATGTCATCCACCAGCAGAGAGGTAGGGCGTACGTTTATGTGGTATAGGTCCCCTATTAATATGTCTATTACTCATGGATTGTTTCTTTTATATATATCTTCATTAGGATATATGATTTTGTAAAATAAGTAGCTGTTCATCATTCATTGTATGTATACTACTCCGATAACTTGTAGAGACGCACGGTGTGCGTCTGAGCACACCGAATGGAAATGTATATACCAGACGGAATGTTTTTTGTGTTGGACGTATATTGCGGAGACGCACGCCGTGCGTCTCTACAGGTAGATGATAACGTTGGCGTATTTGCCGGATAATGGCGTTATCATCTTTCCAATAACCTACCATTACTTTAAATATACAAGATGTCAGAAAGTGACAATTTGTATTTTCTACCCCGTCTGGTTTGGCGTATTTCTGACCCGAATAGAGGGTAGGGGAGAATATGCTAAGGAAAATGGGTTTGCCTGGTGCGGAATGTTAGCATGAAGATTTATTTGGCTGTTATCTGATAATTAAATAGGGGAAATGGTTGTTAGATGTCTTTTGTGAATGGGTTTTGCTTGGCTTTTTGTTAGTTGATTTTTGTCTGGTATGTGAGGTGCTCTGGAGAAACAGAGACAGAGAACATGGTTTTTCAGAGGAAAAAACGTAGGTTTTCCGTGCTTCACAGGCTTGAGACGATTGTGTCGGTGGAAGATGAAGCGTAAGTCGGTGGAACATGGCGCATCTGTTACCGACAGAAGAGTGAAAAAAACAAGGATCTGGGCGAAAAGTAGCAGGATAACGACCGGAAAACGACTGTTTCTCTTTATTTTTGCCTCTGCTTTGCTGCTGGTTTGCTTCTTTTGCTGAAAAGTTGTGTTTGTGAATCCGGGAAAACCGGAGCAAGAAGTCGCGAAAAATAAAAAATGGAAAACAATACGTCAAAACGTCCTCTCGTCATTTTCAATCCGGAGCACGATCTCGCTCTTGCCAACGGTGATCCGCACTATATGCCTTCCGCTGCTGTCAGGCAAATGATCGCGGATCTGTCGCTGCTTCCGTGCTGGTATGCTTCCGCGGACAGCAGGATCGTAGCGCCCTCAGCATACAATCTGGCTTTTCTGGGAGAGATGCGGATACTGTTTCCCGCTCTGCCTCATCTATGTACACTACCGGAAGTGGCTACAGGTAGTTGGAGCCAGATACAACCCTGGGGTTGGGATGCTGTAGTGAAAAAGCGATTGCTGATGTTGGGGGCCGATCCGCAGCTACTGCCCGATACAGAGCGGTTGCGGCTTCTCCGTGAGATGTCACACCGTCTGCAGGCCGTGCGTCTCCTGGCACGACTCGCCAGGGAAGAGGGTTCTCTGTGTGGTGAATCGTTTCTCCTGACAGAAGAACGGCAGCTCCGGGAGTATGTGGAAGGCCGGTCCGCTGTTGTATTGAAAGCGCCGCTTTCCGGTAGTGGGAAAGGGCTGAACTGGTGCAAGGGAGTATTCACACCGCATATCCGTCGGTGGTGCGCGCATGTAATCCGGCAACAGGGTGGGGTGGTAGCCGAGCCGGTCTATCAGAAGCAGGCGGATTTTGCCATGGGATTTTATTCCAACGGTAAGGGACAGGTAGCGTTTTGCAGTTACTCTCTTTTTCATATCCAACGCGAGCGGAGCGTATGAAGGGAACGTGTTGCTCTCCAATGCGGCCATTGAACAACGCCTGATCCGATACATTCCTTCGGAGATACTCCGTAATGTGCGCCAGTCTCTGGAACGTGAGTTGAGCCTGCTGTATGGAACTGACTATACCGGATATCTGGGTGTAGATATGATGATCTGCCGCTTCTCAACAGCTCCGGCGTACCGCCTGCATCCGTGTGTAGAGATCAATCTGCGGATGAATATGGGCCTTGTGGCCCGTCTGCTGTACGAAAACTATATAGATCCGAGTTCCACCGGAATGTTCCGGATAGATTGCTACCCCTCTGCCGCAGGGGCCAATGAGGCTCATGAAAAGATGCTGCGGCAGCAGCCTGCCGTGGTAGCCGCCGGGCGCGTGCAGTCCGGATATATACCCTTGGTGCCGGTAACTCCGCACAGTCAGTACCGCGCATGGATCACGGTGCAACCCACTTTACCTGAATAGGTTCACTCTCATTTCCGTAACGGTCCATGGCGGTGACGGCAAAGCACGAATACTCTTTCCAGGGCAGGGTGGGGATATAGGTATAGGTGGTTCCGTATACCCGTTGTGCCAGGATATGTGCTGGCTGAGAGGTATCTACGGGAAACTCATCTGAGGCATAGATCACATACGTAGGCAGGTTATGCGGATCGTTGTCTGTGGCAGGTTGCCAGTTGAGCTGGTAATATCCATTTTCTGTCCGTTGCACGGTTAGCCCGGAAGGCTCCGACGGTGCTATATCGTCTAACCACGGCATAGGCGGTTGCAAAGCCGGGGTAGCGTAGTAGCAATCAGTGAGCCGGTCATACAGCCCTTGTGTGTTGTTCATCAGGAAGCCTGCCCGGTAATGTCCTTGTCCGGCTATGCCGACGCGTCGGGTAAAGTTGATCTGTCGTTCAATCTCCTGCAACTCCCAGTTACCTTCCGACGGGTCGAGGAAATAAATGCCCAATCCCGGGATGATGTGGCGGTCGTTGCTCTGTTCCTGCCAATCCAGTACGAAGGGATAGAATTGATCTTCCCGAAAATAGAGCATGGGGTAGAGCTGATCCTGTATCCCCTCTGCCAGCCAGCCTTGCGCGTCTTGATGCACGGTATGGTAGGCATTCCACCCGCGGGACGAGTAGCGGGTCACGTCCTGGAATTTTCCGACCGGACAGGTGCTGACCTTCACCCAGGGCTTGATGGCTTTCACACCGTGGTAGATATGCCGCAGGATCTCCGTCAGGTTGTCTCTGCGCCATTGTTCCAGGCTTCTTCCTTTGCCATAGGCGCGGAATTCTTTGTTGTCCGGAAAACGGGGAGCCCGTTCGGGATAGCGGTGGTAGTCGAAATGCACCCCGTCTATATCGTATCGGGTGATGATCTCTTCCGTGATCTTCATCAGGTATTTTTTCGTATCGGGATGTCCCGGGTTCAGAAAATATTCGTTCTTATACGGAACACAGATGGCCGGTTGTTTTTTGGTCACCGATCGTTGTCCCAGAGAAGCTACATGCCGTTTGTTGCCCAGGGGAATAGAGACGATCCAGGCATGGCACTCCATTCCCCGTTTGTGACATTCCTCTATCACGAAAGCCAGCGGATCGTAGCCCGGATCGCCGTTTGCCTTTCCGGTGAAGCTGGGGGTGAAAGGTTCTGTCTGGGAAGGATAACTCAGGTCTCCCCGCGAACGGGTCTGAAAAAGTACCGTATTGAAATGGGCTTCACACAGCCGGCCCAGTATATCCAGCAGTTCCGCCTGCTGCCGTCGCATGGCCAGTGTGGAAGTGGCGCGGGTGCGCGGCCAGTCGAGGCCATAGGCCGTCGTGATCCACGCGGCCCGTACTTCCTGCTTAGGCTGCTGTGCGCATAAGATGCTGCAAACAAAGAGGAAAAGAAGGAGGAGAAAAGAACGGTTCATCTTTTGGGAAAAATAGGTTCATTTGTCGGTAAAGGTAGTAAAAGTGACGGGATTTTTGGGTGAATTACACAGATTATGTTACATTTGTCGGATCGAAAACGGCAACACACCATGATAACATTCACTTTGTGTTTTCTGGCACTGGCGGCAGGCTACCTGATCTATGGACGTTTTGTAGAGCGTATCTTCGGGCCGGATGACAGGCCCACTCCGGCCCTTACCAAGGCCGACGGAGTAGACTATATTCCGCTTCCTGCCTGGAAGATCTTTATGATACAATTTCTCAATATTGCCGGATTGGGGCCGATCTTCGGGGCCATTATGGGAGCCAAGTTCGGAACAGCTTCTTATCTGTGGATCGTGTTGGGCAGTATTTTCGCCGGGGCTACGCATGATTATTTTGCCGGAATGCTTTCGTTGCGTCACGGCGGGGAAAGCCTGCCGGAGATCATCGGGCGCTATCTGGGCACAACCACCAAGCAGGTGATGCGTGGTTTCACCGTGGTGCTGATGATCCTTGTCGGAGCCGTATTTGTGGCCGGACCGGCAGGATTGCTGGCTAACCTGACCCCGCAGCATCTGGATGCGACGTTCTGGATCGGTATTGTGTTCATCTATTACATATTGGCCACTATGTTGCCGGTGGACAAGATCATCGGAAAGATATATCCGCTTTTTGCCATAGCGTTGCTGTTTATGGCAGTGGGCATCCTGGTGATGCTGTTTGTGGTACATCCTTCTTTACCGGAGGTGTGGCAGGGAATCCATAATACGCATCCGCAGGCTGCTGTGTTGCCTTTGTTTCCGGTGATGTTTGTGAGTATTGCCTGTGGAGCCATTTCCGGTTTTCATGCGACACAGAGCCCATTGATGGCTCGTTGTATGACATCCGAGCGGCACGGACGCCCTGTGTTTTACGGAGCAATGATCGTGGAAGGTATGGTGGCTCTGATCTGGGCTGCTGCTGCCACTTATTTCTATCATGAGCATGGAATGAGTGAGAACAACGCTTCGGTGATCGTAGATTCTATCACTAAGAATTGGCTGGGTACCGTCGGAGGTTTTCTGGCCATTCTGGGGGTGATTGCCGCTCCCATTACTTCGGGAGATACCGCGTTGCGTTCGGCACGCCTGATCGTAGCGGATTTTCTGGGAATGGAACAGAAGTCTATCCGCAGCCGGTTGTATATCTGTGTTCCGGTCTTTCTGGTGACGATAGGATTGTTGCTCTATAGCCTGAGAGACAAAGACGGATTCGATATGATCTGGAGATACTTTGCCTGGGCCAATCAGACATTAGCTGTGTTTACGCTGTGGGCAGTGACGGTGTATCTGGTACGTAAAGAGAAGTTGTATATCATCACCTGCATACCGGCGCTTTTTATGACAGCGGTATGTTCTACCTATATTAGCATAGCTCCCGAAGGGCTCGGATTGTCTGAAACGGTCTCTTACGTGATAGGGGGTGTCTGTACGTTGATCGGAGCTGTCTGGTTTATACGCTGGAAGAGAAAACGGAGAGATTTACGATTTAACGATTGACGATGTACGATTGAACATACAGATATTCTCAGGTTGGCATCCACTTGTAGAGACGCATATTTGCGTCTCCCTATTTGCGTTTGGAAGGAGTAAAAACAAACGAAAAGAGCGCTGAAGAAGGAAGGACATTTCTGATAAATCTTCCACAGAACCAGCGGCCGACGTAGTCAACCAGACGGTCGACACAGTTACATTTTAAACAGGCTCTACGTTTTAGTAATATTATTTTAAGGAAAAGAGATATGAGAAATAAAATGAAAAAATCTACATGGATCACGATGGCACTTCTGATCTATGTATCTGTGACAGCTGCATTGCTATTGCCCAACAATACAGAGATATCTGTTACAGAAAAGTATGTTACGGTGATTGCCGGATATGTGATTGTGGGCGTGCTCTGGTTTGTGTTGCGCAAGAAGGAGCAGTTGCAACAGAAACGCCAGGAGGATATGGATAAATCGGATACAAATCAATAACACCACAAATATGAGAAAACTAACATTGATCTTAGGACTGTTGCTGGCTACAGTAACTGCACATGCGCAATTTGAACAGAACAAATGGTTCGTAAATCCTTCGTTGACAGGATTGAACTTCTCTTACAGTAAGGCTGCGAAATCGAATTTTGGTATCCAGGCCCAGGGAGGAGCGTTTATTATAGATAATGCGGCTTTGTTACTTACCTTAGGAGCAGACTGGAGCAGCCCGGTAGATATATATACGGTTGGAGTAGGAGGTCGCTATTACTTTGATCAGAATGGCATCTTTCTGGGAACGGGATTTAAATTCAACAGATATAGCTTCAAAGACTCGGGAAATACCAATGACTTCGCGTGGAATCTGGAGGCGGGATATGCTTTTTTCCTTTCACGTACGGTTACTGTGGAACCTTCGGTGTATTATGATCTGAGTTTTAAAGATTCGGATCTTTCCCAGTTTGGATTTAAGGTAGGGTTCGGATTCTACTTCTGAAAAGTTTTAAGTTATGAGTTTTAAGTTATAAGTTTATCCCTATCGGAGTGAATATTTATAACTCATAACTTAAAATTCATAACTTAAAACTCACAATTTCTCCTTCAGGAACTGCCCTGTATAACTGGCATCGCAGGCCGCCACTTCTTCCGGTGTACCTTCCGCTACCAGATATCCTCCTTTGTCACCACCTTCGGGTCCCAGGTCGATCACGTGATCGGCACATTTGATCACATCCAGGTTGTGTTCTATGATCAGGATCGTATGTCCCCGGCGGATCAACGCGTCGAAAGCATCTAATAACTTACGGATATCGTGAAAGTGCAGGCCGGTGGTCGGTTCGTCAAAGATAAACAAGGTCGGATCTGACTTCTCCTGGCTCAGGTAATAGGCCAGCTTCACACGCTGGTTCTCTCCTCCCGAGAGGGTAGAAGAGGTCTGTCCCAACTTGATATATCCCAGACCGACATCCTGCAAAGGTTTCAATCTTCTGACAATTTTCTTCTGTTTGTGTTCAGTAAAGAATTCGACGGCCTGGTTCACAGTCATGTTCAATACATCATAGATGTTCTGGCCGTGGAATCTTACTTCTAAGGTATCCGATTTGAAACGTTTGCCGTAGCACGATTCGCATTCGAGGATCAGGTCTGCCATGAATTGCATTTCCACAGTTACCGTTCCGTCTCCTTTACACTCTTCGCAACGGCCCCCTTCGCTGTTGAAACTGAAATAGCCTGCTCCGTAGCCCATTTGTTTGGACAGGGGCTGGTCTGCATATAGCTTACGTATTTCATCGTAAGCCTTGATGTAAGTTACCGGATTGGAACGGGAAGATTTGCCGATGGGGTTCTGGTCTACGAACTCAATGTTGCGCAGATGGCTTATGTCGCCTATCAGTACTCCGTGTTCTCCCGGACGGTCGCTGCACTCGTCCAGTTCACGTTTCAGGGCCCGGTAGAATATATCGCGTACCAGCGTACTCTTTCCGGAACCTGATACTCCGGTTACTACTGTCATTACGTTGAGTGGGAATTTCACGTCAATCCCTTTGAGGTTGTTTTCCCGTGCTCCTTTCACCTCTATGTAGTTGTTCCACGGCCGGCGGTATTCCGGTACCGGGATCACCTCTTCGCCAAGCAGGTAGCGCACCGTATGACTGTCACTTCCGGCTTGCAGATCTTTCATATCTCCCTGGTAGACTACCTCACCACCCAGTCTTCCGGCATTCGGACCGATGTCTATGATATAATCTGCCGCGCGGATGATCTCTTCGTCGTGCTCCACAACGACTACGGTATTGCCTAATTGCTGCAATTGACGCAACACCTGGATCAGGCGGTCTGTATCCCGGCTATGCAATCCGATGCTGGGCTCGTCTAAGATATACAGGCTACCCACCAGACTGCTTCCCAGAGAGGTGGCCAGGTTGATACGCTGGCTTTCTCCCCCCGAGAGCGAGTTGCTCGGTCGGTTGAGGGTCAGATAGCCCAGTCCTACATCCAACAGAAAGCGGATGCGGCTGTTGATCTCTGTAAGTATACGGCGTGCCACCGCTTCGTCGTGCGTGTCTAATGTCAGGTGGTCAAAAAACTCTTTCAATTCTGTGACCGGCAGCACAACCAGTTCACTGATGGTCTTTTCACCCACCTTCACATAGCTTGCTTCCGGTTTCAGGCGACTTCCGTGGCAGACATGACAGGTGGTCTTTCCTCTGTAGCGGGCCAGCATCACCCGGTACTGGATCTTGTACTGATTTTCCTGCAACATGCGGAAGAAATCATTGATCCCGTCAAAGTAGCGGGTTCCCTCCCACAACATCCGTTTTTCTTCATCCGTGAGTTCATAATAAGGAGTGAAGATCGGAAAATTGCAATGGATGGCGTTGCGGATCAGGTGTTCTTTCCATTCGCCCATCTTCTCACCCCGCCAGCACACCACTGCACCGTCGTAGACAGAGAGAGGGCGGTTGGGGATCACCAGATGCTCGTCGATACCGATCACTTTGCCGAAGCCTTCACATTCCGGACAAGCACCGATCGGGGAATTGAAAGAGAACATCTGGTCGTTGGGCTCTTCGAACACGATACCATCCGCTTCGAATTTGGTACTGAATGTATAGAGTTCGCTATTGCCATCTTCCCTGTAGAACCTGAGGATACAGTTGCCGTCTCCCTCGTACATCGCCGTTTCGGCCGAGTCGGTCAGGCGACTGATCGCGTCTTTGGTGGAAGCGCATACCATGCGGTCGATCAGCAGATAAACCGTATCTTTCTGTCCGGGCAGGTAGTCTTCGATACGCACCATTTCTCCGTTCACCTCCAGACGCGTGAATCCCTGTTTCCGGTCGATCTCCAGTTGCTCTTCCAGCGTACGTCCTTCCCGGAGGAGGATAGGGGTCAGGATCGTGTAACGGGTGCCTTCCGGATAAGAGAGCATCGTATTCACAATGTCTTCGGTGGAGTGCTTCTTTACCTCTTTTCCACTGACCGGGCTATGCGTTCTGCCCACCCGCGCATACAGCAGACGGAGGTATTCGTAGATCTCCGTAGAGGTTCCTACGGTGGAACGCGGGTTGCGGCTGCTCACCTTCTGTTCGATGGCAATAGCCGGTGGGATGCCCAGGATGAAGTCGCACTCCGGTTTGCTCATACGTCCGAGGAACTGGCGCGCGTAGCTGCTCAGACTCTCCACATACCGGCGTTGTCCCTCGGCATACAACGTGTCGAAGGCAAGAGAAGATTTTCCGGAGCCTGAAAGTCCGGTGATGACTACCAGCTTGTTCCGTGGGATGTTGACATCAATATTCTTGAGGTTGTTGACTCTGGCCCCTTTGATACGGATATATTTATTTTCTGACATAAAATTATTTACGATTTACTGATTTACGATGTACGATTGAAGTTACAAGATAAAACCTTGCTTGTTTTGTCTTCTTCTACCGGACGATCGTATACCTATATGTTTCTTTCCTGAACTTTTATGTGCCTTCGCATCACTGAAGTAAACCTCACTCTGCTTTCAGCTTTCCCTATATTTTGTCCTTGTGTGGATTAAAAAATATTTCGGAATGCAAAGTTACTATTAAAAAGTAAAACAGCGCGTTGCGGAATACTAAATAAACGTTTATCTTTGAGCAACCAATTATTAAAGATATGTTCAGAATCACAAAAAACCTTTCTTTACTGCTCCTGGCCCTTGTCTCTGTGTCTGTGCAGGCACAGCAGCACCCGAAGCGTGAGTTCCGGGCAGCCTGGATACAATCGGTCAACGGACAGTTCCGCGGCATTCCTACAGAAACCCTTCAGCAAAACCTGATCGACCAGCTCAACTCGTTGCAGGAGGCGGGGATCAACGCGATCATTTTCCAGGTACGTCCCGAAGCGGATGCCCTCTACGAGTCTTCTCTGGAACCCTGGAGCCGTTTCCTGACCGGAGAACAGGGGAAAGCTCCTTCTCCATACTGGGATCCGATGCAGTTTATGATTGATGCCTGCCACCAGCGGGCCATGGAATTCCATGCCTGGATCAATCCGTACCGGGTAAAGACCAACCTGAGCCATGAACTGGCTTCTACACATATCTATCACAAACATCCGGAATGGTTTGTGACGTATGGCAAACAGCTCTATTTCGATCCGGCTCTTCCGGAGAGCAGAGAATATATATGCAACGTGATAACCGATATCCTGCAACGCTACGATGTGGATGCCATTCACATGGATGATTACTTCTATCCCTATCCGGTGGCCGGAGAGCCTTTCCCGGATGATGAGAGCTTTGCGCGTTACAACAATGGCTTTACCGATCGGGGCGACTGGCGACGCAACAATGTGAACGTACTTATCAAACAGATCCATGAGACCGTGCGTAGTGTGAAGCCCTGGGTGAAGTTCGGGGTCAGTCCGTTCGGAGTGTATCGCAACCAGAGCAGTGATCCCCTGGGAAGTCAGACACAGGCGCTGCAAAACTACGACGATCTGTATGCGGATGTATTGCTGTGGGCCAGGGAAGGATGGGTCGACTATAATATTCCTCAACTGTACTGGCAGATCGGACATCCCCGCGCAGACTATGAAGTATTGGTAGACTGGTGGGCAAAGAATACGGGCAACCGTCCACTCTTTATCGGCCATTCCGTGATGAATACCGTAGAGCATGCCGACCCGCAGCATCCGGATATGAACCAGCTACCCCGTAAAATGGCATTGCAACGCTCTTACCAGACCATTGGAGGCAGTTGCCAGTGGCCAGCCAGCGCGGTCATAGAGAACAAGGGACGCTACCGGGATGCTCTGATCCAGGAGTATCACAAATATCCCGCTCTGCCTCCGGCTTTTGACTTTATGGACAATACCCCTCCGGGAAAAGTGAAGAAGATGAAAACTTCCTGGACATCGGACGGGTATATGCTTTTCTGGGCTCCTTCTCCGGCAAAAGATGAAATGGACCGGACTGTACAGTACGTGATCTACCGGTTTGACAATAAAGAGAAAGTGGATCTGGATGATCCTTCGCATATTGTAGCTATCACCCGGAATCCTTTCTATAAATTACCCTACGACGGGGGTAAGACGCGTTACCGGTATGTGGTGACGGCCCTGGATCGGCTGCACAATGAATCGCGTTCGGTGAGTAAGAAAGTGAAGCTCTGAATTATTGATTTAGACGTGCCCCATTTTATAAGTTCCATCTGCCTGCAAAAAAGTTGCTGACAGATGGAATTTAACTTTGTTATAACCGGTAAACTATATGTTTGTTTTATATTAAGCTTTCCCTTTTAGAAATACATAAGAATTCCTAATTTCTTAATATATATTTTGTTTCTATCTCTATCGATGGAACAGATTGAAACTAATTTTTTAAGTTATAATTTGGATTTCCTGCTACGTGCCCTGAA
>JAJBTC010000115.1 GCA_020861095.1 Bacteroides sp. | reverse complement strand
ACATAATAAGAATGCAGCTTTACCTCGCCACAAAGATAAGGAGATTTTTATAAGAAACAAATAAAATGGAGCATTAATTATTCTATAACTCCATTTTTAAGCATAAAATAATTCATATTTTTTTTCTCGGCTATATCTCCTTTACCAAAAGCAGTAACTTTCTCGATCTTGATACGCTTGTTATCGAAAGGTTGTCTTTTAAAGCTGTGTTTCCGAAGACTTACATATTTTATTTTCAATACATCATAGTCAAAAGCTTCGAAAATAGCTACGAGACTTGTAAAGTAATACTTTTCATTTGTCTCTTTTATCGTCAGGATATAAACGGACACCATATCTCTTAGTTGTTTGATAATTACTTCCATAACAAAGTAGAAAGGGGATATATCCAAACAACGTCCGGCCCTCTGTAAGTCTTTGCCATGAATAGACGTTACAGGGCTGGTGTCTGTGCTGGTGAAATGATATGAGCGTCTGATCCTCTATACGCATAGAGGAACAGAGCCTATCCTGACGAAATTATCTTGCGTACACTATCTGAGGTAAAGCTGCAAAATAAGTTGCCAGAAATCCCTTTCTGTTTACACATACCTACAGTCCTGAACAACGCATATGTTGCTCAGGATGCAGAGACCCGCTCATCATCTATACAGACAATGAAACGGATCATTCACATACATCATAAGGATTGACAAACAGGGATATGAGTGGGCAGAGCAATAGGAGGTAAAGCTGCCACTTATCTATGTTGCCTATTCCTTTCCTACAAAAATAGGGTAATATCCTGAGAACGGCAAAGAGATTTACGATTTACTGATTTACGATTGAAAAGACAAAGAGATGTACGATCGATAGCATTCATCTGTAGAGACGCGGGAAGATGTACGATTACTCCCTGCGGTAATGACCATTATCTGATAAGTAACACCAAAGAACGTTGGACGAAGCAACGGTCGACAAAGTCAATTAAAGATCGGCGTAGCCAACTCAGCGGTCAGCAAAGGTATGTACGAGGCACGATTGAAAAGACAGATTATTATTCATTTGCAGAGCGGCACATGTGTGTCTCTGCCATATCCGTATTCCTTTTGTTCTTCTGTACTTCTGTCTGATAAATAAATAGACAAAAGAACATAAGAACAGATAAAAGTCTTAAGTGATAGGTGTTAGTTTCTGCCTGATGACTTGTAGATATATGTCATTTGACATATATTATCTTTCTTTATATGTTCCTATGTTTTTCTGTCTGAATAAAAATAAAACCTGTCCGATAAAATGTAGATCATACGGGCTTTCTTACAGGGATATACAAACAAAAGATCTTTCCGGCGGGAAGATTTCGCGGCCGGAAAGATCTACTGAAAAGAAGGCTTGCATAAAAGCTTCTCTCACTTGTCTAATTTGTCTTTTGTGAGATACATCCTTTACTCCCCTACTTTTTTACGGCGGTTCCGGAAATAGCCAGGGAAATAATTACAATCCAAAAGTACCGGATAGCTAATCCGCGGGGTGCGGCACAGGCCTCCGGGTCCAGGTAACAAAATGGAACAGATTATATCATGCAGAACGCAACCGCATTTTAACACTTTTCTTACCGAGTGTTATGCTGTCTTTCGGAATGTATTCCCACAAAAAAAGCGTGAGGAAAATACCATTGGTAAAAGCGGTACGACCAAGCACCTTAGCCCCAAATAAGTGTCGCTCACGCTTATGTGCATGAGCGTTGTACTTATTGTTTCAGGGGCTAAAATAAAAATTTGGTCGTTTTCTTTTACCCAAACAACAGCAAACGCTATATTGTTTTCACAAAACCGGGAAGTTGCCTCCCCGACCCCATGTTCATTCATACATTTAGGTGACAAAAGTACATATTGTCTGTCAGAAATGCAAACAAAACTATTATAAATTTAACAATCTTGTTTGCATTTTTTTGTATTCCGCAAAAATACCCAATCTTACAGGGATAGAATCAGGCTCAGGATCTGATATAAAAATATCCGAAAGAAAGCACATCCCAGGGATGCAACCGGCAGGAAAACATCCCTTACTCGTCGGGAATCTCAGGCTGAGCCAGCCCATGATCAACCAGCCGCAGGAAAACATAGTGATAGGCTTCGTCGATCTCCTGCCGGAAATCCCGGTAGTGCTGGTAGAGGAAAGCGACATCGGCAGTGATGTTGCTCACTGCCGAAGCTGCGTGATACTCCAGAAGTTCGGCCAGTATCTCCCGGATGCCGGGCAATGCCTTTCCGCCTACCAGCGTGGCCGGACAGTACAGGTAGAGAGCGATAAAGACGAACTCTTTTTTCAGTTTCACACAATCTATCCGCGCGGGACAGTTTCTTTGCTGATGGGCTTCGTTGAACCAATCGTATATAAGAGGAAGATGCCGCATATCGGTCAGGAGCGGATGAAACAGTTTTGCTTCCCGCTCTCTGAACTCTTTCTTCTCTTTACGGATCTGCTTCATCTCTTTGATCCTGGATAACATAGGTGTTGAATAATTTATTTAAACTAAAATAAAAACGGATCGGAAGCAGATCACTGAGGATGATAGCGGCTACTTGTATGCTTGCCCCACAACATAGCACTATAGATGGCACAGGTATAGAGCCTGAGTTCGTCTACAGTTTGGATAAAATCTACACGGAGAGCGGCCCGACGGGCCGAGACGAACAATTGTTCGTCTGTCAGGGGTTCTTGTTTTTACTTTCTCATTTTTTGAAGGTTATTTGAGTGATGAGTTATAAGTTATGAGTTATGGCGGCCTGTTTACTTCCGTTGAAAGATATTTGGAGTGCTGTAAACAGGATCGAAAGAAAGTGAAGTATATATATCTCGATCGTGCCTTCAGCACTCCATTTTCGTGTGCGGTTCGCACCCCGGGGTGGCGGTCGTTCCGGTACCCTGCGCTTCCTTACCCTGGGCTGGAATCGGTCGTGCTTCCAGCACTACAGATACCTTACAAACAGGTACCCCTCTCTGTAGAGACGCATATTTGCGTCTCCGCAATGCAGGTCCAATCCCAGGAGCGTGCGTCTCCGCGGTGCAAGTTCAACAAAAAAAGCATTCCGCAGGGTATATGCCATCCCATTCGGTATGCTGAGACGCAAATATGCGTCTCTACAAGGTACCGGAGTAAGATAGAGACATTGAATGGTGAACATCTACTTATGAATTTCTTTTATAGGGTTTTGAAGTAAAGAAGAAACCCTATCTTGCGTACTCTACCTTTCACGACTTTCTGAACAGAGGTAGTAACTCCATAGAACTATGATCGTCTCAGTAGATCTGCCAGGCAAATCTACTGTTCACAGACCTCACCAGAGCGTCAGAAGGGCAGAGGCACGGGATTTTCATAGCGCGGTATCTTCTTGTCTTCATAGAAATAGGCACACTCTTTGTGAAACCCGCAGAGAAACTTGAGCAGCCCGATGTTGCGGCCTTTGGCTATGTCTATCATCGCGGTGCCCACCGTCTCGTAGTCCTGAAAAGGATTCGGATAGGTACGGTTGTACACCTCCGGACGGTAGATAAGCATCACCACATCGGCTGCCTCGGCAATCTGTCCGCTGTCGCGTAGCCGGTGGAGCGAGGGTACGGTGTTGCTCTGGTCGCGGTTGAGCTGCGAGAGGGCAATGATCCAGATGTCCAGTTCGCGTGCCAGATTCTTGAGCCGGCGGGCGACATCGCCCATTTGCTGCTCTTTGTTGACCCCGCGCATATTCACATTCAGGATCTGCAGATAGTCTACCACCGCACCCTCTATGTGATAGCGTAGCTTCATGGTACGTATGGAGGCCAGGATGGTATCGATGCCGGAGGTGCTGCGGTCGTCGAAATAGATGGGTCTGCCCTGCAATCGGGTTATGGCATGGTCTACCTCTACCAGCTTCAGATCCATCAGCGGATCGTAGAGGATCTGGGAAGCAGGCACCCCGGACTCACGGGAGAGGATACGGGCGGCGATCTGCTCTTTCTTCATCTCCATGGAGTAGTAGGCCACGGCAGCCTGACTGTTCATCATCAGGGTGATGGCCAGAGAGGTCTTTCCCATAGAGGTGTCTCCAGCCACTACGATCAGGTCCGAACGCTGCAACCCTCCCGCGCGATGGTCGAACTCCTGAAAGCCCGTAGGATATCCGGTGAGTTCGCGTTCGCTCATCAGGTTTCTCGACATCTGTTCACAGACTTCACGCATGGCATCGTCCAGTGTGGAGATACTGCTTCGTGAGGTCTCACACATGGCTTTCAGCCTCTCTATGCTCACTGTGAGTACATCGCCGATCTCGGCAAATTCCGAAAAGCAATGTCCCACTAAATAATGGCCGATCTCGAAGAATCGCCTGCGTTGTGCCTTTTCGTACAACAAAGTGGCGTGCTGATAGACATCGAATGAGAAGTTGCCCGCGATGCCCGCCAGTTCGTGCGGACTGATGCCCGGGTCGTCTCTCAACTCGTTCATCACCGTGATCAGGTCCGCGCGTTCGCCACGGGCAGTAATGCGCAGGATGGCTTCGAAGATGCGACGGTGGATATGCACATAAAAAGTATCCGGAGTGAGCAGATCGCGGATCTCGTCCAGCGCTTCGCGCTGTGTGAGGATGGTGCCCAGGACCAGGCGTTCGGCCTCCGGGCTGTGAGGTAAGGGTTTATTCTCCATATAGTTGGCGGTATTTTTCTTTCCAGGCATCGTAGACCGACGCGCTGCGGTTTAATAAAAATCTGTCGTTGTTCACAGCCGAGAGTACTTCGGCCAGTCGGGCGGTATCGTCGCGGCAGATGTGATACATCGCGCGCAGATTGCTTGCCGTGAGTTGTTGCCGGATAGGCACCAGATTGGGGGCGTGAGCACGTATCCACTCCTTTACCCGGACCAGCTTCTGCTCCCAGTCTCCTCCCCCTTCGCTGCCGGAAGGGGTCTCTTCCCAGTAGGAGGAGCGCAGGTACTCCTCTTCTCCCTGATCGCGCCACCAGTAGTAGAAAAGACGCTGCAACCCCTCTTTGTCGCGGATGCGTTGTTCTTTGCAGGAGGCAATGGCGTAGGAAAGAAAAACTTCCATCTGCCGGGGAAAGATCTCCATCATCTTCCGGACACCGATGCGGCTCTTGTGGGCTACATGCTTTTTCCAACGCATATCTTCCATAGCCTGCCTGCGGTAGAAGTCGAGATCTTGTCCGAAGGCGGAAGCACCGGAAGAGGAAGCTGCCTCTGTGGCAGTTTCCGGGTAGCCGGAGGATTCACCTTCGTCGGCGGAAGCAGCAGGGCTGTTCTCTTCCGGTGGGGTTTCTCCGTCGGTGTCTTCCACAAAGGGAAGCAACGGTGACAGGGGTCCTTCCCGGCTCCGGAGCCTTCCTTTGGCGTCCCGGTTGTCGTTCCGGGACGGGAATTGTCAGGCACAACGGGTGTGTCGGGCAGTATCTTTCCGGTGACCGTACCCGGGCAGGGCGCATCCGTGAGGAAGTAGCGTGTTTTATTCCCGGCTCCACGCTCGCCTGCCATGTAGCGGATGAGCCCGGTTTGCTGCAGGCGGTCACGTACCCGATAGAGCGTAGTCACTGAAATCCCTACCTCGGCGGCCAGAGTGATATTCTTCCGGCTCCAGCTGTTGGGCCAATCGAGCAGATTGGAAGTCCGGAGCAGGTAGAAGTAGAGACGGGTCTCCTGGGAGGTAAACGGGTCTTTCTCGTCCAGCTGCCAGAAGCGGTTGATCAGTTCGATGTAGGTCATAAGGATACGGGTAAATGATAAAGAAGGGTTGTGCGAAAGATCAGCGCTCATCCATGTATTGATTGATGGCACGGATAAAGTCGGCAAGTGTATGGCAGGAGCTATACTTTCCCTGCTGCCGCTCTACCACCTGCCGCCAGGCTGCCTGTCCCTGGGGACGGGTACCAAAGGGTAGTTTGAGCTCTACGGCCAGAAAATGATAGAAACGGTTGGGACACTCCAGTACAAAATCGGGACGTCCCTGATGGTAGTGTTCCTGAGTGAGCCCGGCAGGAGCTTCTACCTGCCGGATGGGTTGCTGCCCGGTACGTGCGATGTGTTCTGTATATTCGGGCCAGGCATGGCGAAACCATCTGTGTGCCGCCTCCTGAAGGCGTGTATCCATTTTTTTCATATGTATCAGGGATTAACTAACAGACAGGGAAAGATCCCGGGAATCCAAAACAGGCTCTTTGTCTGCCTGCACCGCGTTACGAACTACATAGAAGGTACCCGGCGGGGCTCCTTCTTTCTGTATGGAATAGAGCACTTCGTTGCGGCCGATGAGTCCCTGGATACGGGATACCCGGTTGAGATCGGCAAGCATACGGTTTATTTTCAGATAGAGCGACTCGTGAAACAGGGTACGGTCGCCCTGATGGAGCAAGGTCTCTTTGACTTTGCGCCTTTCCTGGGATTCTTTTGCCATAAATAAAATGATTTACAATTGGACAATTTACTATTTACGATTGAGATTGCACTTCTGTCCGGCCACCGGACCCGGAGTGGATCTCAGTACTTGCAAAGAGAAAGGAAAGAAATTTACGATGTTAAGTTTTAAGTTCTACGTATTAAGTTTTAAATACTGTGCAGACGGAAAAACAGCAGGGAATCCCTTAAATTTCCCACTATCTATCAGGTGGCGAATGGCCCGAACAACCTTCTACTTAATACTTAGAACTTAATACTTAGAACTTAATACTTAACATTGTTACATTGCAAATCTCTTCAGTCCTTGTACACGGCAGATAGCGTCATAGTCTATTCCGCTGTCTGCTTCGTCGTCGGCGAGGGAGGCCTGGCATTGTTGCTCTTCGGCGGCAATGTCTTCCAGAATGAGGTCGATGATATCTTGTGCGGATTCGGCATTGTACCGACGACACACTTCTTCTTCATTCATCTGCCGGACTTCCTGGAGCTCGGCATAGAGGGTTTCAAGGAGGGTAGCCATGGGGCAGGGGGATCAGAGGAGATCATCGTCTGTATGTTCGTCGAGATGAAGTTCACGGAGCATACGTTCGGAATGACGTCCGATATAAACTGAGGTAGCTACGAAAGGAACCAGGAACACAAGGGCAGAGATCAGCGAGAACGCGATAGTGAGCACCATAGCGATGAAGCTGATTGCCCAGATACTAATGATATACTTGGCTTTCATATAACTGTAAGTATGAGGGTTAGTTCCCTGTATCCTCATCAAAGGGTAGGCTCGGAGACCTTACAGGGATTTTTTACCGGCGCAGCAATCGCCTGATCTTTGCTGTGCTTACTGATGTAGACTTTTTCGGACCGGCAAGTCAGAGACATAAAACCGGATGATATTCTCTTTTTATACCATCCGGTTTTCATGTGATTTCGTTTCGGATATTTTGTCAGATCATACAGGCGAAGTGCCTGGATATCTCTTTCACAAAAAGTCAAAGAACACCCTGCCGGAGAGCAATGGACACCTCCGGAACTAAGAAAAAAGAGTGTTTGGATCAGGAAGAGCCAGATGGTGTTTCTCTGTCTGTCAGGACAGAGAAACTCTGGCGGAACGGCGCTTTAGAAGATAAGATTAAACTTACGGAAGCTGCGCCAGGAGCTTCTTTCTATGTCCCAATAGACCTGAACGGCATCGTTGATCTGACGGGTAGTGGTTCTACCAACAGGAGGTACCAGATGATTGGCAAGTGTGCCGCGGGCCACACGCATGGTACCGTCTTTACGCAGGAAACGAAAAGTGACCATCCCTGCTTGCATTTGCTCTACTAATTTGTAGTTGGCCCATGATTTTCTAAGACATTGAGAGAAGCTACCGCCACTCGTCCGGAAGAAGTTCCAGGCTGTCTGCATAATTAGACTTAAATTCTTTTTCATTGTATGATGTATTTTTATGGTTAGAAAATATTGCTTATATCAACGGAATATGTTTATATTTGTAGTATCAAAGTTTTGATAATGCAAATATACTAACAGTTAGTAAAACTACAAACTTTTTAAGGTTAAAAGTTGATATATTTGCATACTTTAACTAACAGTTAGCAAACAAGCTTATAAACACACAAGTATGGAAGGTTGGGAACGGGTACAATATATTATGAAGAGTGAAGGTTTGAATAAGAACTCCTTCAGCAAAGCCATAGGGCTGACTAACAATGTGACGATCACGCGTATCATTAATGAAAAACGTACTCCGTCGCAGGCCACCTGCCAGAAGATCATCAAGCATTTTCCCGAATACCGGTTGGAGTGGCTGATGCACGGTGTAGGCGAACCGTTAGAGATGAACCTTCACTCCGCGGTGAATGAGCCCGCAACACATTATCAACGTCTGGCTACTGCCCGTCCGGTAGAGAATATCGGTTTCATGAATGTACCTATTGTGCATATCCGCGCACAATGCGGATATCTGGATGGGTTCGGAGACGAGGAGTATATAGAAAATCTTCCGACCCTGCCGGTAATTGTAGATCGTACGTACCGGGGCAAGTACCGCCTGTTTGAAGCGGATGGTGACAGTATGGATGATGGTACGCGCCAGTCGATCTGCGACGGAGATATCGTATTGGCCAGGGAGGTCAACCGAAGTCTCTGGCGATCGCATCTGCACATACGCGACTGGTATTTTATCATTGTACACCATACGGATGGTATCACTATCAAACAGATCAAAGAGCATGATGTGCAGAACGGGATCATTACCTGTCATCCACTGAACCCGCTGTTTGAGGATTATGATATACGGCTGGATGATGTGGCCGAACTGTACAATCTGATAAAGATCGTAGACCGTAACGCGCGGCTGTAAAAGCGACTTTACTTTTTGATGTTGCAGATACAATTTGTTTGTATGTTTTTATACTAACAGTTTATCTCCGGATCTTTCTGTGCGCAGGAGTGTATCCGGACAACAGAGAAGAGATGCGGTATCCTTCCTGACTACGACGACAGAGCGAACCCATGGCTAAGAAGAAACAACCCAGACGTACGAAACGCCAGACAACACGACGAAGAACCAGACGCGGAAAAACAAGTGCATTTCACCAGAGAGGCCTTGTATTTCTGTGCATATTCTTCGTATTGCTCATTGCGGCAGGCATATTCTGCTATGTATATCCCGAATATCCCCGGAAATGGAAAGAGGAACTGAGGGAGTTGACTCACGCAGAAAGTAATACGTCCTCTTCCCTCCCCTCTTCTTCGGAAACGCCTGCTTCCGAAACGCCTTTCCCGGAAACATCTTTTCCTGATAGCAGGCAGACGGAACGTTCTGAAAACGACAAGCCACCTGGAAAAGGAAATTACAGTTGGCCGACAGAGGGCTACAAAGAGCTGGAACTGACTTACCTGCGACAGACACGCCGCGAACAGGTGATCCGACATACAGGATTCACTGTCTCTTACAATGAGCATTGGCGACTTCCCAACTGGGTGGGCTACGAACTGACGCGGGAAAAGACCGGCGGAAAGGCCAAACGCCAGGCACGGTTTCTGAAAGATCCGCATGTGAAGGGTATTTGCGCCCTACATGGAGATTATACCAAAAGCGGGTATGACCGGGGACATATGGCAGCGGCGGCGGATATGGCCTGGAGTGAACAGGCGATGAAGGAGTCTTTCTACCTGAGTAATGTCTGTCCGCAGCATCCGGATCTCAATCGCCGCAAATGGAAAGAACTGGAGGATAAGGTACGTGACTGGGCTGTGGCAGACAGTGCCATCGTCATTGTCTGCGGTCCTGTGGTGGCAGACCGGTGTGAGACCATCGGGAAGAATGCGATCTCTGTTCCTTATCAGTTTTTTAAAGTGATCCTCTCGCCTTATACAGATCCTCCGCGTGCCATCGGCTTCCTCTTCGACAATCAGCGTGCAACGGGAGATCTGATCAACTATGCTGTGACGGTAGATAGTGTAGAGCGGGTAACGGGATTGAATTTCTTTTCTTCCCTCCCGGATGAGATCGAGGAACTGGTGGAAACGATGCTGGATCCGATGGCGTGGGGAATATAAAGAGATTTACGATGGGACGAACCAACGGTTCATAACTCAGTAAATCGTACATATTTTTAGTTTCTTTTCCTATAACTCACCACCGCCCAGATATTTGAAACTACTGCGAAAGCGATCAGTACCAGGAAATCGGTATACATATTGGCCAGGGTACTGCCTTTGAAGAATATATTTCTCATTACCTCGATGAAATAGCGCAACGGATTGATAAGGGTGATCTTCTGCGCCCAGTCGGGCATGCTGCTGATGGGAGTGAATATACCGCTCATCAGGATAAAGATGATCATAAAGAAAAACATGACGAACATGGCCTGCTGCATGCTGTCGGAATAGTTGGAGACCACAATGCCGAATCCGGACAGCGCGATCACGTAGATAATGAAACCGACATACATCGTGAGCAGACTGCCTGCCGGAACAATCCCGTAAAGAAGCCAGGCGATCAACAGACTCAGGTTGAAGACAATGAAGCCCATGATCCAGTAGGGGATCAGTTTGGCCAGGATAAAGGTCATTTTCCCTACCGGGGTCACATTGATCTGCTCTATGGTACCTACCTCTTTTTCCATGACGACGTTCAGTGCCGGCAGGAAGCCCCCGAACAGCGTGAGCAACATCACCATAAAAGCCGGTACCATAAACTTTTTATAGTCTAAGTTCGGATTGTAGAGGATCCGGGGGATTATATCTAACTCTACCCGCCGGGCTGTCACCTGATAAGCAACCGCCCTCTCGCTTTGCAACTCCTGCGTAAAGGACTGGGTGATCATAGAGAGGTAGGAACTACCCAACAATCCCCTGGTACCGTTTACGGTATTGGCTGATATGAGAACCTCGGCATATCCATTCTTTGTCAGGTCTCTCTCGAAATAACGGGGTATTTCGAGTATGATGTCCGCGCTTCCTTTCTCTATATATGGCATGGCTTCGTTGTAGGACTGTGCGGCAGATCTTAAAAGGAAATAACCGGAAGAAACAGTTTTTTGTACCAGCCGTTGGGAATAGGTCGTATGATCGTGATCCACTACCACTACGTTCACATCTTTCACTGTCAGGTCTGCCGCCCAGGGAAGCAACAACAACGAGATACAAGGCATCAAGAACACAAGCCGGGGCATGAACGGATTGCGTATAAACTGTTTAAACTCCTTCTCTAAAAGATATTTCAGTATCATTCCAGTCGATTTTTAAATTTTGACAGACTTACTCCGATCAATACAATGGCCATCAGACAGAGTATGCCCAGTTCTTTCCAGGCATAACTGATGGACAACCCTTCGATCATGATCTTCTTGATAGCAGCAATGTACCACCGCGCCGGAATGAGAGCGGAGAACCATCGCAGGAAAGCAGGCATATTCTCCACGGGAAAGATCATTCCGGACAAGGCTATGGTAGGCAACATAAGTGCCATACTGGAAAACAACATGGCAACTACCTGCTGGTTGACCAGGGAAGAGATCAGTAATCCCAAAGAGAGGGCAGTGAATATATAGACCAATGAAAGGATAGAAAGCCAGAAAAGACTACCTGCCACGGGAACTTTCAGCAAGTAGACAGACAGCAACAGGATGGTAACTAAGTTGAATGAAGAGATCAGGAAATAGGGAACCGCTTTGGCTAAGATGATGCTGATGGGCCGGGCCGGCGAGACCAACAGGATTTCCATAGTGCCCCGCTCCTTCTCCCGTACAATGGAAATAGAGGTCATCATGGCACAGATCAGCATCAGGATCAGCCCCATCACACCTGGCACAAAGTTGTACGCACTCTTCATCTGCGGATTGTAGAGCAACTTCACCACAGGAATGATGGCAAAGGATGCCCGGTTCTGTGTAGAAGAAAGGAGTTCCTGCTGATATACGGCCAGTATATTGCTTGTATAGCTGGAAATGGTAGATGCCGTATTGGGTTCGCTACCGTCTATGATAAGTTGTACGGCAGCCTTTCCCGTATGCAATAAATTTTCCTGAAAACGTTCCTGGAAAAACAGAACAATATCTGCTTTGTTTTCTTTGAACAGCACATCTATCTGCTGCGGGTCCCGAACGAGATCTACGAGATGATAGTAAGCGTTTGCTGCAAAACGTTCGGTGATCTGACGGGTGAGTTCGTCCTGAGTAGGAGCATACACTGCTATCCGTATGTTGCTGACTTCTGTGGCGATAGCAAAACCGAACAGGATGATGAGTACCACTGGCATCACCAGCAGAATGAGCATGGTGCGCCGGTCGCGGAATATATGGTAGAACTCCTTCTTTACAAAAGAAAAAAATTGTTTCATAATCAAATCCTATCTATATTTTTACTATACTGACCGTTGGTTTCACAAACGCTGTAATCGCTATTTCTGACTACTTCAACTACCTGTTTGCTACTTCTTTTATCTTGTTTTTATCCTTCCGGAACTCTTTTCTATTTAATAACTCATGATCCAGATCATAGGGTAGTAGCATAGGGTAATATCGGGTGAACATCGGTGACTGCACGATCTGTTCCATTAAATACATCTCTATATTAAATATGTACCGCGGAGATACACATTCGGAGACGCAAGTATGCGTCTCTACAGGTGGATGCGGGTTTCGCAGATCAATATAAATAATCTGGTACATAATCATCTTACGGAATTTCAATCGTACATCGTAACGTTCCTTGTTGTTAATATTCAAATAATGGTCATGACGAAAGAGTAAACCCATACATCTTTTCACTCCAAACGTTGTGCTTTGCGGGCAAGTTTGGTAAACACCTCATCCATACTCTTAGCCTGAAATTGTGACTTCAGGTTTTGAGGAGAGTCGAGCGCGTCTATTCTGCCATCGACCATGATAGATACCCGGTTGCAATACTCTGCCTCATCCATATAATGTGTAGTGACAAAGACTGTGATCCCCCGCTCCACGGCATCGTAGATCAGTTCCCAGAACTGGCGGCGGGTGGCAGGGTCTACTCCACCGGTAGGCTCATCGAGAAACACGATCTTCGGCTCATGAAAAATGGCTACTGAAAAGGCCAGTTTCTGTTTCCACCCCAGAGGGAGCGACCGGACCAGGGTCTGTCGTTCCGATTCGAAATGCAGAGTTTTAAGCAGCCTGTCTGTGCCTTCAGCGATCTGCTTGTCATTCAATCCGTATATCCCTCCAAACAGTCGTATATTTTCCCAGACCTTCAGGTCTTCGTACAGAGAGAACTTCTGGCTCATGTAGCCGATATTTTTCTTGATCTGCTCCTGTTGGTTGGTTATATTGAACCCAGCCACCATTCCTTTGCCACTGGTAGGTTTACTCAGTCCGCACAGCATACGCATAGCGGTAGTCTTCCCGGCCCCATTGGCACCCAGAAAACCGAATATCTCCCCCTTCTTCACATCAAAGGAGATATGATCTACGGCTGTGAAACTGCCAAAACGCTTGGTCAGCCCATCGGTTTGTATTACTATTTCTTCGTCCATATCATTTGCCTGCAAGTAGCATAAAGGCATCCTCTATGCCGGGTTGTATCGGAGAGACAACAGCGTCGGTGAATCCGGCTCCGACCAGCTTCTCTTTCAGTTGCTCCGGAGTGAAGTCTTTCTCTACCGTAATGTGGTGTACATCTCCAAACGCAAAGGCTGTTTTTACCTGTTGTATCTGCCGCAACTCTTTGAGCAGTTGCGGCATCCGGCTGGCTTTCACTGCCCAGATAGTTTCTTTGTAACTGGCCACTATACCTTTCGGAGTGTCGGTCTGCAGGAATTGTCCCCCGTCCATCAGAGCGATCCGGTCGCACAGGCTGGCCTCGTCCATATAGGGAGTAGAGACCAGAATGGCTATTCCCTGCTGTTTGAGTCGTGCCAGCATGTCCCAGAACTCTTTGCGCGAAATCGGGTCTACCCCCGTAGTAGGCTCATCCAGGAACAGTACTTCCGGTTTATGGATCAGGGCGCAGCAGAGGGCCAATTTCTGTTTCATTCCTCCGGAAAGGGCCCCGGCTCTCCGTTTTTTGAAAGGCTCGATCTGCACATAGATCTCCTTGATCAGGTCGTAGTTTTCCCGGACCGTAGTATGAAAGAGCGTTGCGAAAAAGTCCAGATTCTCCTCCACTGTGAGGTCCTGATAGAGAGAAAACCGTCCGGGCATATAGCCTACTTTGGAACGAATGGCTTTGTAGTCCTTCACCACATCCAGTCCGGCTACCTCCGCCGTCCCTTTATCGGCCAGGATCAGCGTAGTGAGGATACGGAACAGGGTCGTCTTCCCGGCACCATCGGGACCAATGATCCCAAACAGTTCACCTGCACCCACTTCCAGACTGATGCCCTTCAGGGCAACCAGCTTTCCGTAACTCTTTTCCAGTCCCTCCGCATGTATGGCTGCCATCTTACCTGAAATTTACATCGCCATACATACCGATCTTGATATATCCGTCGTTGGCTACTGCGATCTTGACCGCGTAGACCAGATTGGCCCGCTCATCTTTGGTCTGTATGGTTTTGGGGGTGAACTCTGCCTGATCTGAGATCCAGGTGACTTCACCGGTATATTCTCTGGATTCCTTATCTCCAAAATCGGTATACACCTTCACCTGCTGCCCGATCTGCAATTGGGAAAGCTGGCCGGAGGTGATATAGGCACGCAGGATCATATGGTCGGTATCAGCTATTTTGAACAGCGGCATGCCTGTGGAAGTGATCTCTCCCGGTTCCACATATTTGACCAGCACAGTACCATTGATAGGACTGGTGATTCTCGACTTCTCTATCTGGTCTTCTATCTGTTTGATCTGCATTTCCACCCCTGATTCTTCTTGTGTGATGCTCTGATTGCTGCTTTGCAGAGACTCCCGCTGTGCTACTAACTGCCTTTGCAATACGGCGATCTGCGAATTGATATCGTCTAATTGTTTGGTATTCGCGGCATTCGCGGCAATAAGTCGTTCGACACGGTCTCTTTCCCGTTGCTGGGTAGCGATCTGCGACTCTGTGGAGGCTACCTGCTGAGAAATATCCAGACGCCGGCTACCCACAGACTGCCCGCTGGCTCTCAGCTGCAACTTCCTCAGGTGCAGTTGCAGGGTATCTATCACTCCGACATCCTGTCCGGCAGATAGTTTCTGCCCTTCTTCTACACTCAGCCATTCGATCTTACCACTGCCTTCCGAAGAGACGATGATCTCTGTAGCTTCAAAAGTGCCGGAGGCATCGTATTTGTATGTGTTCCTGTGGCAGGAAACTAACAGGGCCAATACCCAGATACATATTCCTATCTTTTTCATGATCAATTATTTGTCAGGTTCTTAATTTCATATATAGATTGCAGCATCTCTATCTCGTGGAGTGCTTTGTTGAGGCGGGCGGTCTGCTCGGCATTGAGGTCCCGGATCAGATCGGGAACAGTAATAATCCCGTTTTCCAGTTTGGCCTCGGAAGCTCTTACGATACTGCGTCGCATCCCGATCATCTCATCGTCATATGCCATCATTCGTACATACTTCTCAAACTCCGCATTGTATTGGGTCACCCGAAGAGAATTGTTGAAAAGGAATGTCTCACGCTGTATCTCAATGTTGCGGAGGTTCACGTCTATCTTACGCAGATCGTTCCTGCGTGTGTAAAGTGATCCGAATTTCCAGGAAAGGTTCACACCGCCAATGGCATAGGTATCGAATTTGTTTTCAAACATATTGAGTCCGGGCTTACCATAGCCTCCCTGAATAAAGACTCCCAACTGAGGCATATAGGATGCCTGGATATTCATGCGTTGCACGGCTGCCTGCTGAGATCTTGCATCGAACAATGCCAGTTCCGGACGGTGATTGTACTGTTGATCCGGTAAAAAAGGTGTTGGCTTTATCAACCTGGTATCCGGGCTCAGATCTTCTCCGATGAAAGTTGCCAGCATAAGCAGATAAGCCGAACGATTGGTTTCGAGCTGAATACGATTTTGCCGGGCAGACAACTGTTCCACCCGCACGGCATCCAGATCAGAACCATTGGCCACACCGTTTTCCTCTGAACTCTTTACTCTTTCGTAATTGACTTCCAGATCGTTGAGGTAGACCGTATTCAGATCCAGTTGCTCGTCCAGCAACAAGATAGAAAAGAACAGGTTGTTGACACGTTCGCGCAAGGCATACATATCTACTTCATATTGTGCTTTCTCTATATCGGCCTGAGCTTTTATATTCTCGCGGGAAGCCTTTATATTGCCTCCGTCCCAGATCACCTGAGATGCTTCCGCCACTATCTGATACTGATCTTTACTCATGGTAGGGATCTCCACATCGGGTAGTGTGATGGGAACGCTGGTCACCTGGGTCTGGTAAGTGGCTTTGCCCGAAAGGCTGAACTGGGGCAGATAACCTTTCGAAGCATTGCGGAGGTTATATTCTTCGGTCTGCCCGATCAGCCCGTACTGTCTGACCTGCGGATAATTGGCTTCCGCTTTGGTATAGCACTCTTCAATGGTGAGCTGACCATACATACTGCTACCTGTCAGAAATAAAAAGATAAATAATACTATTTTTTTCATACCGTTTCAGGGTCTTAAACTGAGAAGTATAGTGGTAATGATCTCTTCTTTTCGGCGATCTGTCAGACGCTCCATTTTTTCGTCAGACATGTTCCAGGCATTGGCCAGCAAAGGACGTATCAGGAAAGTAAATACATTCATAGATATAACGTTGAGGATAAGATCTATGAGTTCTATCTGCCTGACATTTCCTTTGGCGATCTCTTCCTTCAGGTCCGCATATAACGATCTCAATGTAGTGACAGGCAAATCTCCCATGATCTTTTTTATCTCTGAAATACGCTCCGGACAACGTGTCAGTTCATTGAGCAGGAACAAGACCAGATTGGAATTCTGCCGGATGATATCATAATGGATCCCAATCATACAGGAGAGTTTTTCCTGGAAATTCTTTCCTTCTGTCTCTATAGTTATTAATTCAATAAAAAGTCTTTTGAATTTATTCTCAAATATCCGGTTGAATAAATTTTCTTTTGTCCGGAAATAATAATGTACAAGAGCCTGATTGCATCCTACTCTTTTGGCTATCTCAGTAGTAGAAGACATGGAAAAGCCCTTTTCAAGAAACAGTTTTTCTGCTTCCTGTAAGATACGTTCTTCCATATTAGCTTCTTTATTATGTTCATTTTTCTTCTCCATATCTTTTTGTATATCTTTCATGTTCAATACAATAAATAAACAAATAGTAATATAC
>JAJBTC010000184.1 GCA_020861095.1 Bacteroides sp. | reverse complement strand
GTCAAATAATGTACTTATATTAGTGCATCCTGTCTGATAGGAACACGACGATAAAGTTGATTTCATTTTTCCTTTGTATAATCTCAGTTATCTGAATTTAAAAACTTCAATTGTATGGAAAACGAAAAAGATGCAGTTCAATGGCTACAGGATGTAATACGCATCGAGTCTGTGAATGAGAACGAGACGCAAGTGGCTTTGTACATTAAAAATCTGTTGGATGAAGCAGGTATTGAAAATGAATTGGTGGAATATGCTCCCGGAAGGGACAATCTGATTGCTACCCTGAAGAAAGGAAATAGAAATAAGGTCCTGGGACTCTCCGGTCATATGGATGTGGTACCTATTGGTGATAAGACGTGGACACATGCCCCTTTTGGTGGAGAAGAGGTAGATGGTAAGATCTATGGCCGTGGGTCAAGTGATATGAAAAGTGGCCTGATGCCGATGGTGGCCGCACTGATAAATGTGAAAAAAAACGATGTGCCTTTCAACGGAACCATTAAACTGATTGCTACTGTAGCGGAAGAGGTAGGTTTGAAAGGTTCGGAGGAACTCACCAAACAAGGATATGCAGACGATCTGACTGCCCTGGCTATTTCGGAGCCTACTGTAAATGTACCGTTTGCTTATTATAAAGGAGTGCTTCGTATACGGCTCACTACCACCGGAAAGGCTGCGGACAGTGCCCATCCGGAAAATGGAGTAAATGCTGTGGAGCATATGCGTTATTACCTGAAGCGTTACCGGAAAGAAATAGCTTCTGCTATTCCTGAGTATGACGATGGCCAGTTGGGTACTGCTACCATTAGTCTGAATGTGGTGAATGGGGGTACAGAGATCAATCAGGTACCCGAACAATGTATCGCGGAGATTGAAGTACGCACGGTTCCTTCCCTCCACAACAAGAAGGAAGAGTTCCTGGCGGAGTTCCGGACGCTGGCGGATAGTGTGGCCCGGGAAGTAGAGAATTTTAAGATGGACATTGAATGTTTTGTAGACAATGCTCCGGTAAATACCAACTACCGCGATCCGTTTGTATGGCAGGCTGCCCAGGCTGCCCGCCGGCCCGTATCACCGATCGCTCTGCCAGGCTGTACCGATGGCTCTTCCTTTACCCAGGCCGGTGATTTCCCGATCGTTATTATGGGATGTGGATGGGGTGCTCATTATACGGATGAATATGTGCCGGTGAGCAGTTATCTCAGTGGGATAACCATCTATGAAAGATTGATCCGGTCTTACCTCAGTGAGGATTGACCGGAATGTGTAAAAGAATGAATTATATATGAAATTTTAAAAATCAGACAATCATGATAAATGAACAAACTTCTGTACAGTCCCTGCTAGAGGTAATCCGTAAAAAAAGTGCGGAAAAAAATATAGATGAATTAGTAGTTTCTCTGAAAAGTATATTGGAAGAAGCAGGAGTGGAAGTCCGGGTAACGGGAAATACTACTTCGCGCAGACAGCTGATGGCCACCGTATCGGGCGGGATGGCCGGGAAAGTGATCGGGTATAGCGGAAGCATTGACTTAGCGGATGCAGCGGAAAAGCGTGCCGGAAATGAGTCGGCCTTGTTGGCCGCTATCCTGGCAATGGTGCGGATCAAAAAGAACAGCGATCCTTTTCAAGGCACGTTGAAATTGTTGATCTCTATCGGAGAATCACTGGAACATACGGGTCCGGAACAACTGACCAGAGAGAGCTTTGTGAAAGGGTTGGATGCCCTGGTCATCTGTCAGCCGGTTTCCGGTGGGTTAGCCAGAGCGGAAAAAGGAAAACTGTGGCTGGAACTCAGAACCACGGGTAAGGGTACACACGGTTCTACTCCTTCCAGTGGTGTGAATGCGATCGATCATATGCTGGCCTATCTGGATGAGTTTGAAGATGCGATAGACTTTTCACACTATGAAGATGAAACCTTAGGCAGATCTACCTGCAGTTTCAATGTGTTTAAAGGAGGAAGTGCACCTGGAACTATTCCCGACAAGTGTGTAGCGGATCTGGATATCCGGACGGTACCTGGTCAGGAGCATGAAGAGATCCTGAAAGCCATGGATGAGATCCATGCACGTCTTACGGAGACGATTGCAAGTTTTGATCTGTCCATCGAGGTCCTGGCAGATCAGCCACCTGTGATTACCGATCCGGAGGATGCTTTGGTACAACTGGCCACAGGAGTCGTAGAACAGATCGCCGGTTCGCAGGCAGTTCCTGGAGTATCCGGTTCTGCTGAGATGGGACGATTCGCAATCTCCGGGCAACAGGTTCCCACCATCATCGTAGGGCCTGGTATAATAAACGGGGTACCAGCCGGCGGATAGCCAATTGGTGGATATATACGGAGAATTGGCGCATACGTTCCTGCAATGATACCGGTATAAGGGTATAACTTTTTTCCTGTCCGGAACAAGAACTTGTTCCGGATATTTTTTGCGTTTATCTGAATGGCTGCATGTAAGAAGAAAATCCGGTAACACCTGTGTACTTTATAGAAAACAGCATAAAAAAACGAAGCATTCCCCCGGGTGGACAACTTCGTTTTTTTATGCACAGGAGGAGAGGCTCGAACTCCCGACACCTGGTTTTGGAGACCAGTGCTCTACCAACTGAGCTACTCCCGTATTTGCGTGTGCAAAGGTAGCAGAATATTCTGTTTTCGCAAGGATACGATCGTGGAATTATGAAACTATTTTATCTCCTTCCAGGCATCCGGCTGAAAACCAACCTTCACCGTTTGTGCGGTAATGAGCAGCGGGCGCTTGACCAGTTTTCCGTTCGTAGCCAGCAGGGCGATCTGTTCTTCTTCAGTCATCTGAGGGAGTTTGTCTTTGAGTTGCTGTTCTTTATAGAGCAGCCCGCTGGTATTGAAAAACTTACGCACAGGCAATTGGCTCCGGGGTATCCAGGTCTTCAGTTCCTCTTCGGTAGGGTTCTCTGTGGTGATGTCACGTTCGATACATTCGATACCTTGTTCTTGGAGCCATTGTCTGGCTTTGCGACACGTGCTGCATCCGGGATAGTGCAGAAGTAAGGGTTTCATATGATTGATCTGATAAAGAATGAATGATTCAGGGTATTAACTGCAATTGCCGGAACATCTCCCGGTAAAAAACAGCCTTTTTCTCCAATGCCAGCGGATAGGCACGGGAAGTGGAGGGCATCCGGTAGAGGCGCATCACTCTGTCTTTGTAGTGAAACCCGGTATAGTGTCCTACTCTGGGCTCTTCCACATCGAACTGCGCGCGCAGCGTATCTGTGGCTTTCTGACCGGTGGTGACAATGGCCTGGCACAAAGGGATCTGATCCAGTAGTTCTCCTATGTCCGTAGGCTCTACCACCTCCAGGAATTTATCGGAGGCATTGTCCTGCAACCTGCGTATGCTGCGTGCCGTATCGAAGATAGCTACTCCTTTCTGTGTGAGAAATTCTTTTAGTTTGTCTGGCTGGAAGGCTTTCCGGTCTTCCCGGAGGAAATAATTCTTATCCCCGAAGAAGATGAGCCCGAATATCCTCCACATATCGTTGTTGAGGTTGGGATAGTAAAACTCCATAGACCATCTTTTCCTTTGCGGAGGAAAACTTCCGAGCATGAGCAAACGTGCGTTTGCCGGTAAGAAGGGCTCGAGCGGATGATTTTCTGCTTCTATTTTCTGTATTGACATTTTCTATATAATTTATATGTTCTTTTCCCTGCCTCTCCGGAAGGAGAGTGACAGGCGAAGAAGGTTCAGGATGATTCTTCTATCCGGAAGTTGGTAACGGCTTCCGTCTGCCGGAAAGGGAATTCCGGGTATTCATACAACGGGAAGCGATTGGCGGTCACGCCCTGGGTGTAGTTCCAGAGGGTCGCGTAATCTTCGGGATCTTCTCCCATATAGTTCAATTGCCTGAGGTAGGCTGCTATGGATTTGTTTTCCGCGATGTATACTTTTCCCATTTTATCTATGATCGGACTGTGCCTGCGGGTGGCGTCGTGATCGAAACGCAGGATGCGCTTTCCTTCTGCTGTGAAACCGATCAGGTTGAATGTCATGCTTTTGCCAATGGCAGGCAGGTTGAGTACATTCCGGTCGGTAGCCAGGAACGGGAGATGATTTTTTTTCAGGAACCTGCGTATGGTGTGTGCTACATCTTCCCGGGAGTGCAGCAGTTTGTTGAGCTCTGTGGCCTGCTCCGTGGTCAGTGATCCGAACACTTTCTCTTCTTCCTGCTCCTGAATGGAGCGGCTGTTGGGAGTGAATACCGCGTAGTTTTCCTGGAACCCTTTCACCGAGAAGGTATAATAGGTGACTACTCCGATGTGGTTGAGCACTTGCCGCAGGCGGGTGGTATGTCCCCTGCGGGAAGCGGCTACTGTATATACCAACTGATTGGTGATGAGCCATCCGGCGGATAATATCTTTTCAATGGCTTCCCGGGCTTCGGGTGTCACTTCCAGCGGACTCTGGAAATGGGTCTGTATGATGAATTGCTGTACACCGATGGCCGACGCTTTTTGTCTGAAGTCTCTGAGGATCTCTATCAGTTCATCATTGATACGCATGGGCAGGTAGGCCAGCAGGCGGGATCCCAGTCTCACCCGTTGCAGTTCGGCCAATTTCTCTCCTTCCGGACGTTGCTGATTGGCTTTCTTCTTGCGGAGGGCCATCCGGTATACAGCGTCCAGGATATGGTATAAGGTCTTGTTCTGGCTCATCAGCGCATCTCCTCCTGTGATCAGGATATCGCGGAGTTGCGCGTCTTCTTCGAAATAAGTCATCAGGCGACGCAGTTTTTTCTCCCAGGATTCTTTGGGGCGGAGCTTCTCGAACTCGAAATTCAGACGTTCACTCTGAAAGTCGTACATACGCTGACAGGAGGCGCACAATCCTCCACAGGCGCGTCCCATGGTGTCGGGGATCAGGATAGCCACTTCGGGATAGCGGCGGTGTATATTCTGTCCGTCGGGCAATAGCCAGCCTGCCGCATTGGGTTTGCCGGGCTCTACAATGTCTTCACGTTCCCAGGCCCGGATGTTGCCGTAGGTCTCTACCAGTTCCGGTGAGTACATCACGTAGCTGCGGATGGCTTCGTCGTCATATCCCTCTTTCTCTATGTTCAGCAGCGAGAGGTAATAAGGGGTGGCAAAAAAAGGCATGCCTTTCTTACGGGCTTTGTTGAGCAGATAGAGGGTCTCTCCCGAAAGAGAATTTCCCAGGAAACGGTTCAACTCTGCCGGAGTTTTGACAGCCATGGTGAGATGGAAACGAAAATCGTTCCACCACTCCTGTACCAGCTGGTACTTCTCCGTATAGGAAGTATTCTCTTCGAAACGGAACCGGGAAGAGAGGTTTTTGCGCGATTCTATTTTCTGGATCAACAGATGGATCATGCGTTCCTTGTTGCGCCTGCGTATCTCTATGACCTGCGGGTCTGTGCCTGTGGGCCACCGCTCGGAAAATTTCCGCAATTTACCTGCCGATATAACAGGTGTTTCTGTCTCTTCCAGGCGTTGGAATTGCTGGAACAGATCTATAAAAAGATCCGTTGTCACTTCTTCTGTGCGCAGTTTACCTTCGAGAAATTGCCACAACAGGGAAAGGGTGGAGATGTGTATGTCTGTATCCGTAGAAAGTTCATGGATCTGTTTGCCGTCGTAGTCGATGAGCAATTGGATTTGCTTGCCAGCCTCGGTATCTTTGCGCGGATGCTCCGCTATGTAGGTTGCCAGGTGTGTGCGGAATTCCTGTTCGTTGTTGCTCTGTTCGGCCAGACAAACAAGCTCGGGCATATCATGCTGATACATGTGCCTCAACTGAGAATGTGTAAGTGCGAGCAGTTTCTTCTGTTTCATGAGCGGTTGTTTTATGCAATGTTAGATAACATAAAGATCGTAAAAAAGTTAGAAGTAAAGAAATCACATCCGTCGCAGAGGGATATTCTTTACGGTTCTTTTGCCTTTGCTAACAAAATGTAAGCCGGGGCAAGCTTTTTATGGAGAAAGATCTTACGCTTTTTCTTCTGCGTCTTTATTTTTAGGCTCCTTTTTGGCCAACAGGACGATGTTGTAGACATATTCCGTCATCCAGGCTTCGGAATATCCCAGCCGTTCTTTGTATTGTCTGACGGTAGTCGCGGTTTTGTGTACATCGTCGGCTTTCCATACGGTCCTGGTACAGACATCGTGTACGGCTTTCTGAGTGAGTCCGTAAAGCGTTTTTTTGAATATGCCGGGAATGCGGAATTTCCATTGCATCAGGTTGCCCATGAGCATCATCAGGTCATTGGAAAAGCCCTGGTACATAAAAAGATAAGGTTGTACATCGTTTTGTGTCCGGCAGTTCTTCCGCACAGATGCATCGATCTCTTTGAAAAAGTTTTCACTGATGCCATAGTCCTGCATCAGCATTTTCCGGGAAGCGGTCTTTTCGCCCAGTCCCAGTTTTCCGTTCTGGGTAGGTATTTTGAAGATCCGTTTGAAATTGGCCACATCGGGCACGAAACGGATATTGGTGATACCCAGGTTGACAGCGATCACAGACTGGAAATAGACCCGCGTGAGTGAGGCGAAGTCTTCTACATTTCCTACTACTTGTGGGGAGTTCTTCTTCCCTCTCCCGAATATGTTAGAAAATATACTCATAAATGTCTTCTATAAATCTTGTTTTTTTGATTCAGCGCACGCAAATTTACATAAAAAACCTGTAAAAAGTAGCGTTTTATATAAAAGAATAAGCGACTATGGTGTATAAAAAGGCTGTAACAGCAACTTTTAGTTAGTCCGGATGTATGGGTCCGGATGAGAACTGTTCTACATAAACAAATCTTTTGTCAGGGATGTTGTGACACGGCATACTGTTTCACATGGATGGTCCAGGTTTGACAGGGGATGAAGATCGTGTTTCTGATTTGGATTTTTGTCC
The DNA here is from genome assembly GCA_020861095.1 of Bacteroides sp. Classification (GTDB taxonomy): domain Bacteria; phylum Bacteroidota; class Bacteroidia; order Bacteroidales; family Bacteroidaceae; genus Bacteroides. The sequence continues at coordinate 10,312 of JAJBTC010000184.1, read as the reverse complement.
GGGAAAATGTGTAAGTTTGCAGCGAATAAACGGCTTAATCTCTTTTTCCATGGAATGGCTGAATTCTTTATTTATTGAACATTCGGGACCACAGGCAGTGATTATACTCGCGCTGATCTGTGCCGCGGGCCTGGCCTTGGGAAAGATACGCTTCTATGGTATATCCCTGGGTGTCACTTTTGTATTTTTCGCAGGGATCGTAGCGGGACACTTCGGCTTGTCGATCGACCGGCAGATGCTCAATTATGTAGAAAGTTTCGGACTGGTGATCTTTGTGTATGCCCTGGGGTTGCAGGTGGGGCCGGGTTTTTTCAGTTCTTTCCGAAAAGAAGGTATCCAGCTCAATGTGCTGGCCATAGCGGTGGTACTTACCGGTACGGCTATGACCATCGGAGGCAGTTTTCTGCTGGATATTCCGTTGCCTGACATGGTCGGTATCCTGTGTGGGGCTACGACCAATACCCCTGCTCTGGGAGCTGCTCAGCAAACATTGAAAAGCATAGGAATAGATGGAAGCACACTGGCGCTGGGGTGCGCGGTGGCTTATCCGTTGGGTGTACTGGGAGTGATCCTGGCCATTGTATTTGTACGTAAGGTACTGGCGGGTCAGACAGATCGTAACCTTCGTTGCAAAGAGGAAGCCAATCAAACGTTCATTGCGGCTTTTCATGTGCAGAACCCTGCTGTATTTGGTAAGAATCTGCGTGAGGTAGCCCACCTGTGTAGCTGTAAGTTTGTTGTTTCGCGTATCTGGCGCAATGGAAAGGTCGCTCTGCCTACTTCAGATACGGTGATACTGGAAGGGGATCAACTGATCGTGGTTACTTCTGAGAAGAATGTGGATCATCTAACGATCCTGTTTGGTGAACATGAAACTACGGACTGGAACAAGGAGGATATCGACTGGAATACCATTGACGGCCAGTTGATCTCTCAACGCATTGTGATTACCCGTCCGGAACTGAATGGTAAGAAACTGGGCTCTCTGCGGTTGCGCAATCTGTATGGGATCAATATCAGCCGTGTCTATCGTTCGGGCATTCCGTTGTTGCCCACACCGGATCTGCGCCTGCAACTGGGCGACCGGTTGAATGTGGTGGGTGAGGCGTCTTCCATTCCGAATGTAGAGAAACTGCTGGGGAATGTGGTGAAGAATCTTTCCGAACCCAATCTGGTAGCTGTATTTGTGGGCATTCTTCTGGGTCTGGCGCTGGGTTCTGTTCCGCTGTATTTTCCGGGCATGTCTACTCCGGTGAAGCTGGGGCTGGCCGGAGGTCCTATTATCGTAGGTATACTGATCGGTACCTTCGGGCCGCGGTTGCACATGGTCACCTATACGACCCGTAGTGCCAATCTGATGTTGTGTGCTTTGGGATTGTCGCTCTACCTGGCTTGTCTGGGCTTAGACGCGGGTGCCCATTTTTTCGAGACGGTGGTGGGTCCGGAAGGTCTTTTGTGGCTGGGTGCGGGTTTTGCACTGACGGTTGTACCTATACTGATCGTGGGTGTTGTGGCTTATCGGTGGCTGAAATTAGACTACGGTACGATCTCGGGGGTGATCTGTGGCAGTATGACCAATCCGATGGTCCTGGAATATGCCAACAACACGGTAGATAATGACAATCCGGCTGTTTCGTATGCTACGGTGTATCCGCTAAGTATGTTTCTGAGGGTGCTGCTGGCGCAGCTGATGATCATGTTTTTTATTTAGTTCTCTTCATTTTTTTGCTCCGCCAAGAGATTTACGATTGGACAATTTACGATTTACGATTGAAAATACATCCTATCAAGTATGATTTACGTATCTTCCTACTCCGTTTGCTGTACGCCGACGAGCAGGAAAAACCCGCTTCGCTCAGGCAGATCCTGCTCTGTTGTCGGCGTACAGCTGCACTGCGCTTGACGTTGCGAAACCAAAAGCGACGATATGCCTGGAACAGGCGTGTTGCAGAGGTTTGTGGCTGCGTTTGATTACTGATTTGTAATACAGGCAATCCTAACCCCATCATCCTTCTGTAGAGACACAAAGAGATTTACGATTACTCCCTGCGGTCATGACCATTATCTGATAAGTAACACCAAAGAACGTTGGACGAACCAACGGTCGACGAAGTCAATTACGATGTACGATTGAAAAGTTATAAGTTTTAAGTAGTAAGTTATAAGTTTTAGTTTGTGGATTCTTTTTATCTTATTTATACACACTACTCAGCACTTAAAACTCAGAACTTAAACAGGCCAACATACAAGACGCATAGTTGCGTCTCCGCGGCACACGTCTAATATATATAAATTCTATATTTTGGATGTTTGGATATGACTATAGCATTCTGTGTTTGATCATTCTTTATGGGCAGTTGAGTTAAAAATTTGTTGCGGTTGCCCTGATTTTTAACCTCTTTTTTTCCTGATAAAAATATAATTCATAAATTAGGGCGTTTATTCCGGGAGAGAGGTGTATACTCTCTTTTCCTATATATTCCAATGAAAAAAGTATGACAATCAATCACTCCATCAGTCAGGAGAGTATTCTCAATGACCTGCGTTACCTGCAGTTGCTCTCCCGTAGTTTTCCTACCATAGCCGATGCCAGTCGGGAGATCATCAACCTGGAAGCTATTCTGAATCTTCCCAAGGGTACGGAACATTTTCTGACCGATATTCACGGAGAATATGAGGCTTTCCGGCATGTGCTGAAGAATGGCTCGGGATCTGTGAAGAGAAAAGTGAATGAGATCTTCGGGAATACACTGCGGGAAGCAGAGAAGAAGGAATTGTGTACACTCATCTATTATCCCAAGGATAAGCTGCGTCTGGTAAAGGCACGGGAAAAGGATCTGGAAGACTGGTATCTGATCACGCTGAACCAATTAGTAAAAGTGTGTCAGAATGTCTCTTCGAAATATACCCGTTCCAAAGTGCGTAAGTCATTGCCTCAGGAGTTTTCGTACATCATCCAGGAACTGCTGCATGAATCCAGTATGGATCCCAATAAACATGCTTATATACAAGTGATCATCAGTACCATTATTTCTACCCGCCGCGCCGATGATTTTATCATCGCGATGTGCAACCTGATCCAGCGGCTGACCATTGAAACCCTGCATATCGTAGGGGATATCTTTGACCGGGGTCCCGGTGCGCATATCATTATGGATACACTGTGTGATTATCATAACTTTGATGTACAATGGGGCAATCACGATATCCTTTGGATGGGGGCTGCCGCGGGCAACCGGAGTTGCATGGCCAATGTGATCCGGCTTTCCCTGCGCTACGGCAATATGGCCACGCTGGAGGAGGGTTATAACATCAATCTGCTTCCCCTGGCTACCTTTGCCATGGAGACCTATTCGGATGATCCGTGTACACAGTTTGCTCCCAAAGGCAATGTGACCGGGAATGCTTTCAATGATAAGACTTTCCGGATGATCTCGCAGATGCACAAGGCCATTACGGTGCTTCAGTTCAAATTAGAGGGAGCGATCATGAGCCGTCGTCCGGAGTTTGATATGGCAGACCGCCGTGTATTGGAGTATGTCGATTATGAACGTGGAATATACTTCTGGGAGGGTCAGGAGTATCCGCTTCGTGACCATCTGTTCCCAACGATTGATCCGGCCGATCCGTACCGGCTGACGGAGGAGGAAGAAGAGGTTATCAGAAAGATCCATCATCTGTTTGTCACCAGTGAGAAGCTCAAAAAGCATATGCGCTGCCTTTATACGTATGGCAGTATGTATCTGGTATGTAACGAGAACCTGCTCTATCATGCTTCGATCCCTTTGAATGAGGATGGCAGTTTCAAACGTGTCACTATCCTGGGAAGGGAGTTCTGGGGTAAGAATCTGCTGGACCGGATCGACCAGCTGGTGCGTACGGCCTATTTCGCAGAAGAGGGTACGGAGAAGAAAGAGCTTGCCCGGGATTTTATGTGGTATCTCTGGTGCGGAAAGGATGCGCCTACGTACGATAAGGATAAGATGACTACGTTCGAACGCTACTTCGTGGGGGATAAGGATCTGTATAAAGAGGAGAAAGGAGCCTATTATACCTTACGCAATCAGGAGGAGGTATGTATGCGTATCCTGAAAGAATTCGGTGTGGAAGGTGGAGACGGACATATCATCAACGGACATGTACCGGTGCGCACGCTGAAGGGAGAAGCTCCCATGCGGGCCAATGGGAAGTTGTTTGTGATCGATGGGGGATTTTCCAAAGCCTATCAGCCGGAGACGGGTATCGCGGGATATACATTAGTCTATCATTCACACGGACTGGAACTGGTACAGCACGAGCCTTTTGAATCGGCCCAGAAGGCCATAGAAGAGGGGCAGGATATCAAGTCTACCAATTTTGTACTGGAATTTAATTCTCAACGCCGGATGGTGCGGGATACGGATAAAGGAAGGACATTGCGTACGTATATAGAGAATCTTCGGATGTTGCTGGAAGCTTATCGTATGGGATTGGTGCAGGAGAAAGGAAGATAACAAGAAGGATTGCCATTACTTGTTAAAGAAGAAAGTGGTATTAATCCCAAAACATAAAAGCTACAAGACCTTACCATCTTGTAGCTTTTATGTTTTCTTGATATACAGGCGTTTATTCTATTCTCCTTCCAGCGCTTTATAGAGTAGCACCTCATGGCGTCATGGTTCGAGTTTGTCATTTATCTGACTGAGTTGTGTCTGAAGGTAGTTTTGTTCGGCCAACAGGACTTCGGTATAGTTGGCTGCACCGGCTATGAATAATTCATTGGTGAAATATACGGAAAGGGTCTTTATTTGATTGGTTTGTTTGTCATTTTTTCTTAGAGAGGTCTCTAAGGAGTAGAGAATGTCAGATACTTCTTATCTTGCGTAAAGAACCGTTTGTCGGAAAGTCAGGAGAGCCTCTTCCTTCTGGGCCTGGGTGAGCTTCAGGGTTCTTTTCAGTTGTCTCCGGTTGAATATAGAGGTTGTATGAGTCCGCCTACAAGGTTGGCAACCAGATGCTCCGGTTTGAAAAAGTCAGATAAAGTAGTTGACTGGCAGGCAAGGCTACTTCCTGTGCCGAGGGTGAGCGAGGGATAGAACAGTGCTTTGGTTGCCTGGGACATTTCCAAGGTGGCACGCGGGTTGTAATCAAATCCAAAAACAGCACTCCGGACCAAACCTTCCCCCTTTCAGGACTACTATTCCGATAGTAAAATGCGGATATTTGCACAGACAATCCGATAGAAAATGAAAACAATCGACAGAGAAATTTTGCACACCTCCCTTCGTAAACTCATACACAGAAAAGTAAGCACAGGAAGACTCTTGATCGGTGCAGCCCTATTAGCAGTTATTCTGGTCAATTCACCCTGGGGATATATGTATGATCACCTTTTAAACAGCCCCGTATCTCTTCAGATAGGTACCTTCAACCTCTTCAGCCACCACGGAGCCACCATGACACTGTTAGAAGTAATAAATGATGCCCTTATGGCCATCTTCTTTCTTTCAGTCGGTTTAGAAATAAAACGCGAAGTAGTAGCCGGCGAATTATCAAATCCCAAAAAAGCCATGCTTCCGGTAGTAGCAGCATGCGGAGGGATGATCACACCGGTATTCCTCTACTTTCTCCTTTCCCCCTCCGGAGAAGCAATGCGTGGAGCAGCCATTCCGATGGCCACCGATATAGCCTTCTCCTTAGGCATTCTGGCACTTCTGGGAAACAGAGTTCCACTCTGTCTCAAAATATTCCTTACCACACTGGCAGTAGTGGACGATATCGGAGGAATAATTGTTATTGCCCTGTTCTACAGTTCCCATATATACCCCGGCTACCTACTCATTATCTTCCTCCTCTTAGCCCTTTTGTTTGTTGCCGGACGGCATGGAATGAACAGTAAAATGTTTTACCTGACAGGTTTTGTCGTGATATGGTTTCTGATGCTACAATCCGGTGTACACGCCACCATAGCCGGCGTACTTGTTGCGATAACGATTCCGGCAAAACCCAAAGTCAGACTAAGCCGGTTTGTCAATGACCTGAAACGCACCATTGCCGTCCTGCCGGAAAAAGACACAGAAAAAGACATCCTTACCAACTCACAGATTTCCATATTAAAATACATTGAACATAAATCCGATAAAGTCATCAGTCCGTTACAATCACTCGACGACAATCTTTCTCCATTAGTCTACTACTTCATTATGCCACTTTTTGCCTTTGCCAATGCCGGGATCAGCTTCGAAGGATTTTCAATAACCGATTTCGGAGGAATAACCTCCGCTATCATCTTCTCCATGGTTGTAGGTAAACTGACCGGCATATTCTCTTTTACCTGGTTGTCCGTCAAATGGGGATGGCTTACGCTACCCGACCAGATAAACTTCAGGCAGATATTCGGCGTTGCCATTTTGGGAGGGATAGGCTTTACAGTTTCCCTCTTTATCGCCAGCCTTTCCTTTACAGCCATAGAAGGAGGAGCCACACTACTGAACAATGCCCGTTTAGGCATCTTTACCGGCTCTATCCTGGCCGGAGTGACCGGTTACCTCTACCTGCGCAACAATTTACCAGAGAGAATATAAGAAAAACTACCACATAGAATCCGCAGATTTATTAAATTTGCCAAAAGATGTAGATGATATGGAAAAGGAAACGCTCCCTTCAATAGATATTCCTGATAAATTCAGCATAGGCTCGGATATATCCGGTGAACGATTCAAAACCCTTCAGTATCCGCACCGGTTCGATATGGGCGGCCTGATGTTTATAAAAAAAGGAGAAGCCACCCTCTCTATCAATCTTTTTGACTTTGACATCAAACAAAATGATATTATCACCATCCTCCCGGGCAGTATTATCCAGCTTAAACAATATAGCGAAGATGTAAAACTAAATCTCCTCCTCGTCTCCCCCGACTTTATTAAAAACATCATTCTCCCCCAACACGTATTCTCCCCTTTTAAATTTATACAACTCAATCCCGTACTCAATCTCGAGGAAAACGATGCCATTCTGATGTTTGATTTCTGTTCCGTCTTTTCCCAGATCCTCAAACGCCTGGAACAGACCGGCAAAGAAAGTTCAACCGTCCTCAAAAATACATTTATGTCTCTATTCTATACGCTGATAGCAGCCTACGAACAAAAAAGCGGAAACAATAACACTCCTGCCCTGAAACGCTCAGACGAAATTGTAAGAGAACTCCGCATGCTCATTTTCAAACATTACCGGAACGAACGCTCCGTATCTTTTTATGCCGAAAAACTTTTCATCACACCCAAATACCTGAGCGAAGTAGTAAGGCATGCCACCGGAAAAAAAGTGATGGATTTAATTGCCGGAGCAGTTCTGCTGGATGCAAAAGCACAGCTAAAGTCCACTACGCAGACCATCCAGCAAATCGCAGATTCGCTCAATTTCCCCAACTCCTCCTTCTTTGGCAAATACTTTAAAAAACACATCGGCGTATCTCCCAAAGTATACCGGGAAAGCGAGCAGGAGTATTACTGAAAAACAGAAAAACAGAACATCTTTCCTGCGGTTTGGAACTTATCCCTTCTCTTTTAATTCCTGACTTTTGCAAGTTGTAAAAAGAACATGTCATCTTTTTACAGCAACCCTAAAAACAGGAAACAACATGGAATATTATCATTTGGCAGAATTAATACACCGGCAAGCAGACAAATACGAAAAGAGAGCCGCACTGCTCGAACAAAATAACGAAGGAAAATGGCACCCCATCTCCTGGCGTGAATTATCCGGTAAAGTGATACAAACCGCCCGGGCGATGGCCGAATTCGGCATTCAGGAACAGGATAATATCGGGATCTATTCCCAGAATATGCCTGCCTGTTTTTTTACAGATTTCGGAGCCTACGCCAACCGGGCTGTATCCGTACCCCTGTATGCAACCAGCTCACCGGCACAAGTGGAATACATTATTAACGATGCGGAGACCCGGACCCTATTCGTCGGCGAACAATTACAATATAACAACGCATTCAAAGTACAACGAAAATCGGAATTCCTCGAAAGACTCGTTATATTCGACCGGAGCGTAAAATTACATCCCGAAGACACCACCTCCACTTATTTTGAAGATTTCCTCTGCCTCGGAGAAAATGCCCATGCAGAAACCACCGTTAACGTCCGTATGAAAGAAGCAAGCCCGGAAGATATGGCCATGATCATTTACACATCAGGCACTACCGGTGAATCCAAAGGAGTGGTATTACACCATGCCAACATCCTCGAAGTATTCCGCATCCACGATATACGCTTGCCACAGCTCAATGATAAAGATGTGACCGTATCCTTTCTGCCCCTTACCCATATCTTTGAAAAAGCATGGTCATCCTACTGCCTGCACAAAGGCATCACCATAGCAGTCAACCGTGACCCCAGAAAGATACAGCAAACCTTACAGGAGATACGCCCCACACTGATGTGTAACGTACCCCGCTTCTGGGAAAAATTATACACCGGAGTACAGGATAAAATAGCCTCTTCTTCCGGATTCATGCAGAAAATATTCACCGATGCCATCCGGACGGGACACGATTATAAACTGGAATATAAAAACAAAGGACTTCGCTCCCCTGCCTGGCTTACTTTCAAATTCAACTTCTATAATCAGACCGTTTACCGGGCACTAAAAAAAGCAGTAGGCATAGACAAAGGCCGCCTCTTTCCGGTGGGTGGGGCTCCCCTGGCTGATAAAGTAACTATTTTCCTGCAATCTGTCAATATCCCCATCGTCACAGGCTATGGCTCGAGTGAAACAGCAGCTACCATCTGCTTCTGTCCGGACGAACATTTTATTATCGGTTCCATCGGTACCCTTATGCCGGGAGTAGAACTACGGATCGACCCGGAAAACAATGAGATACTGGTAAAAGGTAAAACCATCACTTCCGGGTACTATAAAAAGCCGGAAGAGAACGCCCGTGCATTTACGGAAGACGGCTATTTCCGTACCGGGGATGCAGGATATATGGAAGGAAATACCCTCTTCTTTAAAGAACGCATCAAAGACCTGTACAAAACATCTAACGGTAAATACATTGCTCCACAAGCTATTGAAGGAATAGTAGGAAATGACAAATACATCCAACAGATAGCCGTGATAGGCGATGAACGCAAATTTGTAAGTGCCCTGATCGTTCCGGATATGGAAGAATTAGAAAAATATGCTTCAAAAAAACAGCTTCGCTATACTACCCGTGAAGAACTGGTGAACCATCCGGACATCTACCGCATGATAGCATCCCGGATAGAAGAGCATCAGAAAGACCTTGCTTCGTACGAGAAGATCAAGAAGTTTATCTTACTGTCCACCCCCTTCACCATGGAAAGCGAAGAACTAACAGATACCCTAAAACTGCGTCGCCGGGTGATTCTGAAAAATTATGCCACACAAATAGAAGAGATCTACAGAGAGTAACCGGATGTTACATCCTCCTGTATTCCATGGAGGTCATTCAGCAGAGAATATTTACATAAAATCCCGAAAGTGTCTCTGTTTTTATTCTGTTTATTACTGGGTTAATTCCAACTACTGTGCTTTCAGGAGTGTGATATCTTGTATTTTAATACGAGGGTTGCATATACTATGGGGAATAGGTCACATTCTTTTTTCATGTGGCCGGAAAAGGGGATGACACAGATGTAGGCGGTTTTTGCAGGGTTATACATATTTTTACGATCATATCCGTGTATACTTGTTCCGGGAAGTTTTCCATATGTACGGAACCCAATGTACATGTCCTGCTATTGAGAATATATTTTTTATATGTAATATCCTGTGGTGGAAATTCCGTTGCCGGCAGGTTAAGCAGATCTCTGCCTTCCATATTAAGCAGTGAATAACGTACATGTGGCGTTTACTCCCAACCATTGGGCATGTTTTTCAGGTAGTGGTCGAAGAAACGGTGCCGGTATTCGGTATTCATCTCATTGTAATAGTCGGGCCACTTCTGTGAATTATGGATGCGTGACCCTTTGTCTTTTGATGCCATGGGGCACCAGGCCGGGAATGTACTTTGCTTACGCCTATCCTAAGAATAATCAGATAGTAGTGCCGGCGGCCAAAAGAGATCGGAGTATTTTTAGAACTCTATTGCGGCTAACTTTAAAATTCAAGGGTTTTAAAGTGGCATTTATTCCTGTAAGATCAGGGTATTCAGTGGGTACTTCCCCAGGTGAAAAGTACAACTACCAAACGTTACTTCCGGAAGATATACTGACAACGAGTTTTCCATATATTATTATAAAGTACTTTTTTCGTTGTTCCGGCCTTTTTTCTTCCTCTTTTTATAAAATACGAGAGTGG
>JAJBTC010000182.1 GCA_020861095.1 Bacteroides sp. | reverse complement strand
TGAAAAAAGTAAATGCAAAAGTAGGATCCAGCTTTTCAGAAGTAAAATCCTTCTGGTTGTATTGGTATGTATGGCTTTTTCGGCATGTACCGAACAGGAATTTTTTGTTGCCGAAGAGGGTACTGCACCTGTAACCCGCAGTACGGATGCCGTTACACAGGGTATTACGGAACTTCCGGGTTTTTCTTTTGAAGAGATATTGGAAGTCGTTGCTAATTTGGGTACTGACTTTGTAGAGGCTATATCGCCTATTCTGGAAGCTATTGATATTCCCGGTGACCTGGCGTCAGCGGCTCTCCGTACTTATAAAGTATCTACAGAGACTCCTCATCCCGATGGTTCGGGTAGTATGATCACTGTATCCGGTGTGGTGATCGTTCCGGCAAATTACGACGGTGATTCTATCCGTTTTGTTATCTCTCCGGTGCCTACCTATACCGAGAATGACGCGGCTCCGTCTATTATTTTTTCAGGAGAAAGGGATGTACCTTTGTTGTATGATAATTTCCTGAATTACCTGTATTTCACTGCATTGAATACGCTGCAGGATTGTGCGATCTTTATGCCGGACTATCCGGGCTTTGGTGACTCATTCGGACAGTGTTTCCATCCGTATGCTGTGAAAGAGCCGATGATCCGTTCTACACTGGATCTGGCCAAAGCAGCCAAGTCATCTTTGACTGATCTGGGATATACTCTCAAGAAAGAGGTGATCGTATCCGGTTATTCCCAGGGTGGTCTGGTAGCTACGGCGGTAGGTCGTGAACTTGACCTGAACGGAGCTGCTCACGACATGCCTCTCAATTTATTGCTTGCCGGAGGTGTTCCTGCCGACCTGAAAGCTCTGTTCGATATTGCCAGAGTTACGCCTGCTTTGCCCCTGAGTTTTGTTTTCCCGTATGCTATCTACGGATACCAGCAGAACGGTTATCCCGAACTCAACCTGGGTGCAGTGCTTAATTATCCTTTCAGTTATTATCCTCCGATTATTTTTGACGGATACCACAGTGTCGCAGATGCGTTAGTTGCTTTTCCGCTTACCAATGTAGGATTATTTACTTTAAATGCTATCTTAGACAATGTAAGTGTACCTACTATAGCTTTGCTGAATGATATTCTGATAGAAAATAGCATTGAACCCTGGAAAAACAATGCTCCGGTCGTATTTATCCACGGTTTGCTGGACGAAGCTGTTTATTATGAAAATGTGCTGATCTATCAGCAGGAAATGGAAGCCGTGGGAGGAACGCCCGAACTGCATACCAATCCGCTGACCGAACATGTACTGACACTTTTTGATTATTTTGTTGAATTACCTATTTATATTTCACAATATAAATAATGAAGTGAACTAATTGCTGATAAGAGGGGTAAGTTGTTTAAAACTTACCCCATTTTTATTTTATGAAAATTGCCAACCTTATCCTTTTTGCTGAAGATATACCCGGAAAAGGCAGATCCGCAGCGGGGAATCGGTTGGCAATCACAGAACACTGAAATGATGATCTATTATAGTCCCAGATGTAAAATATGCAAAGGATAAGACTATTTCTGATGTATAAATAGGTTCTGTTTTTCTGAGTTTTGTCAGTTTATGTCCTGTATCAGGGTGCTGACTGTATTTTCAGGTATGGATCAGTAATTGAAGTCAGACTTCTGTTTTTTATTCAGTTTTTTATTCGTCGGTACGGGGTATCAACGTTACTCCGAATACATCCCATCCTCCGTGGATTCCTTCGATAATATCAAATGTACCCGGGTGGGCAGGCGGGGGTTGGAACCGGATACGGTAGTGTAGACGGTCGCCTGGTTTTACAGACCGCCTTTCCGTCAGATCTCCTGACACGTATAGCTGATGATATTCTTTTCCATCCAGACGGATCCGATAAGCAAAGGGAGTGAAGTCCGGATGAAGATATACATCTTGCCGTTTATGTTTTTCTTCATATTCAAATTCCACTTCCGTATAGTCATAAGCCAGGGTCACCGAATGTACTTTGAGTGCTTTTTCCGTGATACGTTTTATACGGGGTGTATATACTTTTTCTGTTTTGCGCCATTCTGCCTGCTGATCAGGTGTATGGGGCATCACAGGGGCATTCCTTCCATATACGGATAGCCGTCTATGTAGCACTTCCGCTCTGTCCGGTAGTTGTTACGACACTGCACTACATAATTTATATATTTATCGTATTCATGGGTGCCCCTACCTTTCGTATCTGGTCGTACAAAGGTTCAATGGTGATCTAATATTTCTTGTCGCGGTACATAAACATTCCGTGTTTCTCTTCTTTACGGAAGATAAAAAAGTAGTATCCACCCCATATGGTTTGTGGATCTATGTGATCATAATTCACGATATCCTGCCCGTCTTTTGTATAAAGTGTCATAGACCGGTCCGCTTCTATGCGTATCCACAGTTCTCCCCTGGCATCTACCTGAATGGGTTTATTCTGATGTATTTCTCTAATCCCTTCTCCTGAGTTAGGTTCTGTATTTTTTTCTTTGTCCGTGTAGGAAGAATATACAGTAGCTATTCCTTTTGCAGGGAACCATACTAGTAAAAAAGAGAGGATGACTAATTGTTTCATAGCTGAATCGTACGGAAAAGTT